>JBLKOU010000052.1:0-7027 GCA_047603125.1 Candidatus Woesearchaeota archaeon
ATGGTCGGCTTCGGTTCGAATTATTCCTTGCTTGTTAATGATACGGCGGTAACGGCACGACAGCTTCTTTGTATCGGCGATGATTGTCGGGATGAATGGCCAATAGACGTAACAGATACGGGCGCAGTCTTTGGTGATGGTACTGCTGATTTTATTCCTTTATGGATTGAAGAGTCTATTCTTGGAGACTCCATCATGTATCAAGGAAGTGGGATTATCGGTGTTATCGGAGATTTGGAATTTACAGGAACATTACAAAACGGTTCGGTTCCTTGGGCTCGTTTGATTGATCATCCATCCATTATTGCTGGAACTGGGTTGACTGGTGGTGGTGATTTGAGCGAAAGCCGCACTTTAGATTTAACTGATACTGGTGTTCTTTCTGGTTCGTATGGTGGCGAAATTGTTATTCCTGTGTTTACTGTTGATGCACAAGGTCGCTTGACTTTTGTAACAAATCAAACGATTCGACCTGCAACATTAACACAGACAGGTATTGTGCAACTAGAAAATGCAACGGATTCTGATTCAGTAACAACTGCCGCAACACCCGCGTCTGTTCGTGCGGCATATGATCTTGCTGCAAGCAAAACGTCTCCAGGAACATGTTCGTCAGGGTTTGCCGTTCAAAATACAACGACGGGTGGGGTTGAGTGTGTTGCGATACCACCTGCGGTTGATTTAGATGACTATTACAATAAAACAGAAGTTGATGACACGTTTGTTCCCTACGTTGGTGCAACACAAGATGTGAACTTAGGTGAGCAGAGTTTGTTTGTTAATGGCAGTGTGGGGATCGGTACAATTACTCCGTCTTATCCTCTTCATATACTTGGCAATTTTGGTTTTTCTGGCACATTGCAAGAAGGAATTATACCTTGGATCCGATTAACGGATTATCCTACAATTACTGCTGGTGTGGGTTTGACTGGTGGCGGTGATTTAAGTGAGAATCGCACTTTTGATTTAACTGATACGGATGTGAGCGCAGGATCCTATGGTGGTGATATTGTCATCCCTACGTTTGTGGTTGATGCGCAAGGTCGCTTGACTTTTGTAACAAATCAGACGATTCGTCAATCAACTTTATCAGAGACTGGGATAGTACAACTAGAAAATGCAACGGATTCTGATTCAGTAACAACTGCCGCAACACCCGCGTCTGTTCGTGCGGCATATGATCTTGCTGCAAGCAAAACGTCTCCAGGAACATGTTCGTCAGGGTTTGCCGTTCAAAATACAACGACGGGTGGGGTTGAGTGTGTTGCGATACCACCTGCGGTTGATTTAGATGACTATTACAATAAAACAGAAGTTGATGACACGTTTGTTCCCTACGTTGGTGCAACACAAGATGTGAACTTAGGTGAGCAGAGTTTGTTTGTTAATGGCAGTGTTGGGATTGGGACTGATACGCCCGAGGCAACTTTGACAATTCGAGATGGAACAATTTTAGCGGTAGGTACGACTGGTTCAACTCCGGTTTCAGGTTCTGGAACACGCATGATGTGGATTCCTGAAAAAGCTGCTTTTCGTGCGGGAGAAGTTATTGGCTCAAAATGGGATAGTTCAAATATTGGAAATAGAAGTTTTGCTGTAGGATATAATACTGAGGCAACAGGTCAACGAAGCTTTGCATCTGGTGATGGAACAGTTGCTGGCGGAGCTACAAGTACAGCGATGGGTTCAGGAACACAGGCAACAGGATTTATTTCAACAGCCTTGGGTTTTAATACTCAGGCAAGTGGTTATATGAGTGCGGCATTAGGAATTTCAGCATTTGCAAGCGGGTCTGAGTCCATGGCGTTTGGAAAATGGGTGAGTGCAACTCAAAGTAATTCAATAGTTGTAGGACAAGGTGAATCTTTTGCTGATCGATTAGTAAATAATATTCCTAGTTCTCTCATGGTCGGATTTAATTCACAAACACCATCACTTATAGTCAATCAAACATCGGTGATTGCAGTTAATGAATTGTGTATTGGTGAAGATTGTCGAGATGCATGGCCAGAAGATGGCGGTATTGTGTTCGATGAAGATGATTGTATTGAATTTCCAAATGGTGGTAAAGTTTGTGGTTCAGGAACATGTACGCGAATGTACAGTCCAAATGGAAACACGGTGATGGAGGCATGTGATTAAAATGCGCGTTGCATTGATAGTTTTTGCTGTTCTTGTGAGCACTACTCTTGCATTTGCAACAACTATTGATGTGACTGATTGTATGACTTTGGACACTGCTGGTGCAACATATGTTTTGCAAAATAATCTACTTTCTACAGAAACGTGCATTGATATAACTGCAAATAATATTACTCTCGATGGGAATGGGTATGAATTGAGGTATGGGAATCAAGATAGTGCAACATATTTTCATGGTATTCGCTCAGATGGTTTTAGCAATCTACATATCACAAATTTTTCTCACATTGCTGTTGGTCCTTCAAGCGTTGGAAATAATCGCAGAGGTATTTCAATTTTAGAGGGGGGAGTGAATGTGACTGTGTCCGACGTTATTTTCGGTCAGCAGCGAAATAGCATTAATTTTAACGCTAATTATTCGTATTTACATGACATAACTTTTTTACATTCGAGTTTTGTAGGGATTGCTTTTAATGGAAAAAACAATACGGTGAATAATTTATATTCTAGTAATTCTCCTATTCAAGCAATAATAGGGACATTTCATAATAGCACTATAACTAATGTAAATTTCACGGGTGGGGGGAATAATTATAGAAGAATTTGGCTGATAAGTTCCTCAAATAATTATTTTGAAAATATTACTATAGACGCTTCGCAAACTGCGGTTAATGGGATTGCACTAGCAACAAATGCCCAGAATAATTATTTTAAAAATGTGGTTATTTCTCGAGTAGGTTTTAGTTGTGTAGATATAGGTGGAACTTCAAGCAGTCGTAATAATGTTTTTGATAATCTTTATTGTGATCGGACATCCTGGTGGGGTTCTGTGACGGATGTCTTGCGAATTAGGGATCGCAGTCATTTAAACGAGATACGAAATTTTAAAATAAATTTTTCTAATGTTAATAAAGTGGCAATAAGTCTCGATCGCTTAAGTGATACGTTGTCGGGTAATACCTTTGTAAATGGAACAATTGTTGGAGATATGCGTGCGAGTATTGAGCTGAAAGGCTCTGCCGGCTCTTCGCGTTTGGATCACTATTTCATTAATGTAACTTATGATGACGCTCCAACGTTCACTTCGGATGATTTACATAATCTTCATAGACAATGGTATGTACAAACAAATACCAGCCTTCGCAGAACACAAACACCACTTGATGATGTAACTGTTGTGGGCACAGATGTACACGGTATTAATAGAGGTTCAGGAGTAACAACCTCGGCAACGACAACATTTCCTGTGACTGAATATATACAATCTGATACGGATGTTTTTAATCAAAGTAATAACTACACATTTTTTGGTCATCGTTCATATTACTCAGAACCACGCCGATTCTATTCTGCAAAACAAGAAAATATACTCGTGAATCAAAATTTAGTAGGGGAAAACACAATTCAATTAGAATTAGACTCCTGTAATGTCGGAAATATGTTTTTGCACAGATATGAATGTGAAGATATGTGCCATATTACAACGCCTGCAAATTTTTATGGTCATAGTGTGCAAGCGACGGGCTCAGGACAAGTAAACACATCTGCAAACATTCGCTGGTGGAATAGTTTGAGTGTTGAAAATACTTGTCAGTTTCAAGCAATGGATGGTGCAGTTATTAGTTCAAATGTTTCACAAGAACAATTTTATGAGAATGATTTAGAAAAATACCAATTTTTTCAATGGGTGATTGATCGCAGGAAGGGAACAACACACTCAACAATACGTTCTATGCAATTTGAGCTCATGACAACGCAGAATTCCCTAGAATGGTCAAGTGAAGCAACATCCAGTAATCCGGGCGGTAGTCATGCAAATGTTGCCAATTTAATTGATAATGATTTAGATACGGTATGGATTGATGACAATTTTGGTGGAGGAACTTTAGGTGAATCAATAGTCACAATCAATGCAGGAGAACCTGTTGCTTTTGATTGGTATAGATTTAGAACGAGTAATACAGACCGTGCACACATTCCTACGGGTTGGAGATTATATGCTTCTAAAAATGGATATGATTGGGAATTAATACATAACATTCCTTATGCTGTCACACCAGATCGTCTTGAAACGTGGACGCAACCATTTGCACCTAGAAATATTTCAACAAACGAACATCGTTTTTTACGTTGGAATATAACGGAAAGAAAAAGTACTGGTGGCGGTGGCGTACAAGCAACAGAATTTCAATTAACAAATGATGGTTCAGGCATATCATGGAATCAACATGCGATGGCAATGAATCCTGATGGGGCGTTTGCTTCGTGGGAATCATGGGCAAATATTGTTGACAATGTTTTAACAAATAAAGGGATTGATACAAGTTTTGGCTCGGGCACAACAGGTTTGTCTTCTATCACCATAGATACTGGATTTTTTGAATCACTCGAATTTGATGGATATCGATATATGACTGGAAATGACGCTACACACAGAGATCCTGTAAGCTGGCGATTATACTCATCCCCAGATGGAGAAACGTGGACACTACTTGATGAAGTCAATGGCGCAACTATTACAAATAGTAGACAAACTTGGACGCAGGTATTTGATATAGATTAGGTAAAAACATGAAAAAAATACTATTGTTATTATTATTAACAGCAATCGTTGGCTGTGCGTCAACAGATACAAATGAACAATCGGTGCAACAAGACGTGGATCAACAACCCAATGATTCAATCCCGTTAGATAATCAAGTTCGAGAAATGGAACAGAATCCGCCTACTATCCCTCTCCAAGATGATGTTTTGCAAATAGAGCGTACTGGAGAACAGTATCAAGTTAATTATAACATAACACTAGAAATCGTCATCATGCAATTTGATTTTCCTGTAATGATATCCAGCTACTCATTTCACATAGATGATTTTGATCAACTACACATTGTCAACAATCAAGACATACCGTCAAGAATAACCATCCCGACTTTAAATGTGGATGTCTCAATGGCAGAAGATACACAAACACTTATTCCTGTTACATATACACAAGGTGTACACGCAATTTATATAGATGGCGAATTTATTGATGAGTTTGAGGTGTTTTCAAATGGTCGATAAAACAAAATATCCTGCACATTTGTTTTTGAATTTAAATGCACATGCACGCACAATTGCGCAGTTTGATAAATATAGGCATCTCAAACACAAGATTGTTCCTTCCCAGCAATTCTGGGTTAAAAATATCCAAGTACATAGGACGAATCTTAACCCATTACTCAAACAAGTGCATCAAAAAACAAAATTAACAAAACAAAGTCATTTTGAAAAAATTGACCTGCGATTTTCTCAAAATAATGAGAAATTGTTTGTTCTTTCAAAGCTCAAGCAATTGGGCAAATAATGTTTGTTGTTAGAAAAGTATAATACTTTTTTCACCACAAAATATATAAATCTGAAAATCATCCTTCATGCATGGCATTTGTTGGGAGAAAAAAGGAATTGGCGATTGTTCGAGAAGTTGTTGCTTCAGAGAAAGCAGAATTGCTTATTTTGTATGGAAGACGACGGCTTGGCAAGTCTACATTATTGAAAAAAGCTATCGAGAAAGAACCGTCTGCGATTTATTTTCAATTTTTTGAGGAATCGGCTGAGAAAAATCTTCACTTTTTTCAAGAGGTGTTACAAAGTCATTTTCAGAACCCTTTATTCGCGCAGGTGCGTGCATCGTCGTGGTCCTCATATTTTTCTCTTGTAAAAGATAGTATACCTGAGAATACATTATTTATTTTTGATGAATTTTCTTACTTAATTGAGCAAAGTCGAGCGATTCCCTCTCATTTTCAAAAAATATATGACGAAGTATTAAAGCCAAAGAATTGTAAGCTGATTTTGTGTGGTAGTTCAACATCAATAATGACGGAGTTACTTGAGTATAAATCTCCACTTTATGGGAGAAGAACACGAAGCCTTGAATTAAAAGAATTTTCATTAAAAGAGATTTCTCAATTTTTAGCGCATATTACACAAAAAAAAGAATTACTCTCTTATGCCGCTATTTTTGGAGGAATTCCGTATTATCTAGAGCAAATTAATCAAAAACAATCGTTTGAGCAGAATTTCAAGGAGTTATTTTTCGAACAAAAAAGTTTTTTTCATGACGAAATTAAGTTTTTGCTCAAAGAAGAAGTCAGAGAAATGCGAAATTATTTTGCAATATTGCAAGCGATTGGTTTTGGAAAAGTACTTTTTTCTCAAATTCAACAAGACGCGCTTATAGAAAAAAGCTCATTATCAAAATATCTTTTTGTTCTTGAACAAATTGGTGTAATTAAACAACAGCGTTCCTTTTTTGATAAACAGCATGCAAAGAATAGACGGTATATCATTGAAGACTTTTTCATTCATTTTTGGTTTACTGTATTTGGCAGAGAAACAGGGAATTTACAAAATAAAAAAATACAAGAGAACATTATCAACCAAAGGCTTGCTCAATACCTTGGTTTGGCTTTTGAAAAAATTTGTCGAAATGCTTTGGCATCCAAGTATGAAAAAATTGGGACGTTTTTTCGTGGCATAGAGATTGATATTCTCGCCAAAAATAATACGAAAATCGATGTTTTTGAATGCAAATTTAGCGAATCTATATCTCGAAAAGCTCTCTTAGAAAAAATGCATGAGAAAATAAAGCAGTTACCTCAAGGTTATACTTATACGCCCCATATTATTTGCTTGGAGAAAAAAGATTTGGATTTTTTGTTTTCTTTATAATGTTTAGAAATTCAGAGTATATGCTAAGATAGTATTACCCTCATTGTTGATTATAAAACACAAACATATTTAATCTACAAAAACATATAGGTATGTATGATTGTATGTTAAACCCCGCATTTTTTATTATAGTTTAAAAAACTATAATTGGTGATAAAAAATGACAGGGATA
>JBLKOU010000005.1:0-42223 GCA_047603125.1 Candidatus Woesearchaeota archaeon
CCGCAGGGTTAAAAAGTATTATTTTAGCAAAAAAACATAAAGTAGTTGCTATTGATATTAACGAGGATAGATTAAATAATGCAAGGGATAATGCGGTTCTATTCGAAGTTGCTAAAAATACAGAATTTAAGAATGTTAATGCAGAAAATTTAAACGAATTAAAAAAATTAGGTGATTTTGATGCCATTTATATTGATGTGGACTGGAGAGAAGATTTGTCCCACCCCATAAAAAAACAAAATATAGATCCTTTCAAAACATGTCCTAGAACAGATAAACTATATAAAAATCTTAGAAAATTACATCCTAAAACTCCGATTATTTTTAAAATCTCTCCTTTTGTTAGAGTTAAAGATTTAACTAAATTAGATTCGTGTGTCATTGAAGAGCTTTATATAGATGGAAAATTCTTATCTTATAATGTTTATTTTGATCCTAAAATTAAAAAATCAAGATGGCAGGGGATTCATCTTTTTAATAAGGAGGTAATCTGAAAATGAAAACTTATATAATGGTAGATATTGAAGCAAATGGCCCAATACCTGGAGATTATTCTATGACTTCCTTAGGAGCGGTAATAGTAGATGAAAAATTAGATAAAACTTTTAAAATAAATATAAAGCCAATCTCTGAAAAATTTGATCAAAATAGGAGACAGTTTGTAGATGAAAAAGATGCAGTGGATGCAAAAGAAGCGATGCAGAAATTTAAGGATTGGATTATAAAAAATTCTTCAGGAAAGCCAGTTTTTATTTCAGATAATAACGGTTTTGATTGGATGTTTGTATGCTGGTACTTTTGGCATTTTTTAGAAGAGAATCCACTAGGATATAATTCTCAAAATTTGAATTCTTTAAACAAGGGATTAAATAAGGATTTGAAGGCGAAAATGGATCTATTAAGAGAAAGAGATCTTACCCATGATGCTTTAGAAGATGCTAAAGATAATGCAAGGATATTTTTCGAACTAAAAAAGGAACATTTCAAAGAGATTTAAATACAATTTCTTCTTTTTAGAAAAAAGAAGCAAAAAGACGGAAATCCCCATTTTCTTTTTTACAAAAAAAAGAAACAAAAAAAGCGCGCGTCTCTCTAATACATAGCCCACCCAAAAAAATATTATTTCTAAATTTATAAAACGGCATTCTCAAAAACTTTGATTTTTTGCCTTCGGCATCGTTGCGCTAAAAATCAAGTCCTCCAAGTATTCGGACGAAACTAACAGGGCTTAAAGGGTTCACTCACCTTGCAGGTTCGCTCTCCCAAATTTTTTGCTACGCAAAAAACTTCCCTTAAGCCCGATGTTAAATCCAATAAAATTTCCATTTCTTTTTTTTAGTTTTGGGGAGTTCCGGTGCTACGCACATATTCACTCACTTCGTTCGATATTTATTAGTAGAAGGGGGAGTTCTTTAACTTAAGGGGAGTTCCTTAGTCCTGTCGGACATCTACACTCGCAACTTCGTTGCTCGAAAATTTATTACTTTTTCTAAATTAAATATACTAAATTAAAAGAAAAGTATATAAATTAAATTAAATCTAGAAATATTAAAATGAATAAAGCGTTATTACATCCTCAAACAGTTTTATTATGTGTAAAAAAAATTAAAAACCCTCATCTTTTTTTATTAGACTCACTTAATTTAATGAAAAAACCATATACACTGAAATTTAAAGATGGTTATAGTCTTAAAGTAAGACCTAAAAATAATAAAAGAGTAGGAGATATTCACGTAATTAAAGATATTATATTATATAATCAATATGAATTAAAATCAATTCCTTCAAAAGGTGTGGTTATAGACGTTGGTGCACAAATTGGTTGCTTTTCTGTACCTGTAGCTACAAATACTGATTGCTTAATTATTTCTATTGAACCTGAAAAAACGAATTATGAACAACTTAAAAAAAATAAAACATTAAATAAATTAAAAAATATAAAAAGTTATAATGTCGCATTAACAAAAGAAAAAGGTTTTTCTTATTTCTACATATCTCAGGAAAATAGTGCAGGCCATTCACTGTTTCAGGATGATAAAAAACAAAAATACAAAGTTAAAACATTATCTCTTAAAGATATTATAGATGAAAACAAAATAAAAAAAATACAATATTTAAAATTAGATTGTGAGGGAGGAGAATATGATATTTTATTAAACTTATCAAAAAAATATCTAGATAAAATTAAAACCATATATTTAGAACAACACCACACGCCAGACATATTAAATAAATATGCCGAGGAATCCATCACAAATTATTTGGAAAAAAACGGGTTCAATCGAAAACTTATTGATAAATTTTATTTTAAAGATGAAGGCACTTTTTACATTTTTAAATTTGAGAAATAACCATATTGAATTATAACCCTTCGGAATTTTTCCAAGTTTTAAACATGAACATTTATAAACTTATTAAAAATTGTATATTAAAATGCATGAAAAAAATTTATTGAATGAGTGCCCCATAAGATATGGCATCTTATTCGATTTGTTTAGAAGAAGCACAAATGAAGAAGAACTAATCATCGATAAAATTCTAGAAAAAATTAAACTTAAGAAACATAGAAATTCGTTATTAGATATTGGAGCAAGCGATGGAAATTTAATTCAGAAAATTATGAAATTTTTTAATAATACTTACGCCATAGAAAAAAGAGACGACTCTACATTATTTTTGGATTCTTTAGGAATAGATGTTTTAGAGAACATTTGGGAAGATTATAAAGGAAGGAAAAAATTTGATTTTATTCTTGCATCTCATGTATTTTATTATTTTCCGACATCTGATTGGAAAATGCATCTTTTAAAAATGATGAAATTACTAAATAAAGAAGGTATCTTAATAGTTATTACAAATAGTATTGAAAGCGAATATACTGATTTTCTAAGAACATTTTATCATAAAATATTAGGTGAAAAATTCATTTTAGAATCAATATTCACATACGCTGATAACTCAAATAAAGATTTTAAAGTGACAAAAGAAAGAATTTCAACAGATATTTTTTTGGAAAATAAAACCCATTTTTTATCAATGTGTGAATTCTGGCTAGGTTCAAGTAAAGAAAATTGGGGGGAGATTCATGAAGAAATTAGTGATTACTATACCACTTTAAAAAATAGAAGTCCGCAAGGTAAAACGATTAAGTTAGACTTGGATGTTCTATGTATAGTCAGGAGATAAATTATGAAATTATCAATAATAATACGCGTTAAAGATGACTTGAGGGTTGCGAGATGTTTAGATAGCATTGATGAAGATGTTGAAGTAGTTGTTGTTCTAAACACCCCTTCTAAAGAAGTCATAGAACTACTTAAGAAATATAATGTAGTAACAACAAAAATAAATAACAATAATTTAGCTAAAGCACATAATAGAGGAATAGAAGTGAGCAAATATGAATTTGTTTTATTAATGGATTCTGATTGTGTTTTCAAGAAAGGAACGATCAACAAACTTTATCAAGGGCTAAAAAGTGCAGATTTATCTAAAGGTCGAGTACTATTTAATCATTCTAGTTTTATTAGTAAAACAATTGCATTATCTAGAGAATATCATGTTACTGATATTGAAAATGCATATTCACCACCACTGGCTTTTAAAAAGGGGATTGATAAATATATAGGAAAATATTATTTTGATGAAGATATATTTTGGACCGAGGATCACGAATTTGATCAACGTGTTAAAAAAGCAAAATTAAAAATAAATTACAATAAAAAAGCAATAATCTATCATGATGAATTGTCTATAACTTCTGATTTGCGTAGTGCTCACAATTATGGGAGTGGATATTTTGAAGGAATAAAAAAAGGGGCCATTAAAGGTTGTTTTTTATATGGAGGTAATAAAAAGATATTACTTGCAGTAGGGTTAGATTTTATAAGATTATTGTGCTTGCCTTTCTTCTTTTTGTCCGTATTAATAAAGAAAAATATTTTTGTAGCATCGTATATGATTATTTGGATGGTTGTATTTAATTTAGGATATTATAGACAAATGATGTTTAATCATTTGAATGTAGGTGGGAAAAAATGAAAAAGATTGTTGTAATTGCACCTCACCCTGATGATGAAATTATTGGTTGTGGGGGTCTGATACTAAAAGCAAAAAATGCAGGATATGATTTAGATTTTGTTTACTTTATGACTCCTGAGAAAGAACGATTAAAAGAAATTAATAAAGTAAAGGAAAAATTAAATGTAAAAAATATATGTTTAATTAATGCTGGGAAAGGACGAAGTTTCGTATTTAATAAACTAGAAAAAGAAAAACTCTTAGAAGTGCTTTCTCAACCAATAGATATTCTATTAATTCCTCATATAAACGAATCAGATCAAGATCATTCATTTGTTAATAAAGCTGTTAAAGATTGTTTAATTCTTAGACAAAATAACAATCCCTTAAATTTAATATTAGGTTATGAAGTTTGGTCTCCAATAAAAGAACCAACAATACTTGTCAATATAGATGAAGTCTTTGAAGAAAAATTAGAACTTATGCAAGCATACAAATCTCAAATAAAGAACCATAATTATATAAATATGATTAGAGGTCTCTCGCAATATAGAGGCTCTTTAAAAGGAAAAAAAGTAAATCATGCAGAAGCATATCTTATTTATTACGAAAATAAAGGAGGAATATTTAAATGAGAATTTTGGGAATTTCAGGATGGAAGAATTTAAAAAAATATTTTCCAAATACCGATGCATTGCCTTTACACGATGCCTCAGCAGCCCTAATAGTAGATGATGAAATTATTGCTGTAGGCGAAGAAGAAAGATTTACAAGAAAAAAACATGGGTATGATACCTTTCCTGTTAATGCAGCCGCTTTTTGTTTAAAAGAGGCAAAACTTACATTAGATGATATAGATAAAATAGCCATATATTGGGATTTTCCGTATCATGCAAAAATTAAGGGTGAAAAGTGGACAACAAAAAATGAAGAGTTAGTAGAAAGAATATTTCCTAAAAATTTATTTCCGAGAAATAAAAATGTGGAAGTCGTATTTGTTAATCACCACCTAAGTCACGCTGTTAGTGCTTGGTCTTGTTCTAGCTTTAATGAGTCTATTGTTATAGTTGTTGATGGACAAGGTGAGGATGCATCTACAAGTGTTTGGGTTGCTAAAGAAAATAAATTATCTTTATTGAGAAAAAGTAAGAGTTCAGCATCATTAGGTTTTTTTTATGAAGCATTGACAGAATTCGTGGGTTTAGAAGCAAATGAACCTGGAAAAACTATGGGCTTAGCATCCTTTGGTAAACCTATATACGACTTAAAAAAGTATTTTAAAATTGATGATGGAGTTATTAATTTAACTATAGACCCAGAAATAGATGAAAAGTCAGATTTCGATGAACAAAAACAAGTACGAAAATATTGGAAAAATATTTTTAGTTCAATAATCAATAAAGAAAATGTAAATACGACAGAGTTCAATAAACTGTCATCACATTTCGATAAAAATGTTGAATTTAATGAAGAATATAAAAACCTTGCAGCTTCAGGACAGGAAGCACTAGAAAAAGTCATGCTTAAATTGGTTGAATGGACTGTTAAAAATACAGGAATAAAAAACTTGTGCTTGGCAGGAGGAGTGTCTTTAAATTGTGTTATGAATGGTAAAATTTTACAAAGTGGTTTAATAAAAGATGTTTTTATACAACCAATGGCCCATGATGCTGGTGCAGCATTAGGTGCAGCTCAAGCATGTAACGATAAAAAAATAAGTAATTTTCAAGGAATATATTTAGGCCCTGAATTTTCGGAAGAAGAAATAATTAGTGAGCTACAAAGGAATAAAGTCACATATAAAAAATCAAATAATGTTTGTTTAGAAGTGGCTAAACTATTAAATAAAGGCAACATAATAGGTTGGTTTCAAGGAAAAATGGAAGTTGGTCCAAGAGCATTGGGCAATAGAAGTATTTTAGCCAATCCTATTTTATCTAATGCAAAAGATTTAGTTAATAAACATGTTAAATTTCGTGAAATGTGGAGACCCTTTGCACCATCTTTATTAGAAGAAGATGTGGATATCTATCTCGTTAATGCACATAAGTCCCCTTATATGATTCTTAATTTTGAAGTTAAAAAAGAAGCTTTAAAAAAAATTCCTGGAGTTTTACATATAGATAACACTGTTCGACCTCATACCGTTACTGAAGCTCAAAATAAAAAATATTATGAGCTCATAAAAGAATTTAAGAACATTACAGGAGTAGGTGTAATTTTAAACACATCATTTAATGTAAAAGGAGAACCGATTGTTTGTACGCCCAGAGACGCATTAAGAACTTTTTATTCATGTGGTATGGACTATTTAATACTGGGAGATTTTATTATAGCTAAATAATTTTTTATAAATAAAACGAGTTTAGCAAAGTTTTCATTTGACAAACTTAATATTGATTTATTTTGGATATCATCAGGAATTTTTAGGTTTTCAACGATTAATGCTGCTTCTCTTTTGGTTTTATTTTCCATATTTATAATCGTATTTCTTAATCCGTTTTTTAACTTTTTATCTTTTTGTAATAATAACTCCTTCATGATTTTATCGAATTTTTTTAAAAATTCTTGATCTTTTTTTATAAATGATAAAATTACTGAATTTACGCGGGGTTTCGGTTCAAATGAAGTAGGAGATACGGTTTTAATTTTTTTTATTTCAAAAAAAGAATTCAACATAACATATAATTTTTTTTCTTTCTTCAAGATTTTCCAAAAATTTTCTCCAACCAATAATATCATTAATTCTATATCTTCTCTTAAAACTTTTTTCATTAATGGTTCAGATATATGGTACGGTATGTTAGCAATTATTTTGTTAAATCGTAATTTATCAATTATTTTTATTATATCTTTATTTATTACTTCAATATTATGATCAATTCTTTCTAACAAAGGTATAAGATCTGCATCTAGTTCTACTGTAATTAGTTTTTTACATTTGTTAGATAATTTTTTTGTTAAAATACCTTTACCCGGACCTATTTCTAACACTATATCTTTTTTAGTTATTCTTGAGTTTTTTATTATGGTCTCTAACACCACATTATCAATAAGAAAATGTTGTCCCAAATTGGATTTATCTCTCATTATTTATTAATATTACTGTGCCATTTATATAATTTTTGAAACAAATAGATTGGACAGATATTTGTTCGCTTGTATTGAACGGAACTCCCCCTTGATGTATTGACTTGATGAGCCTTCGGCTTTGATAAAAAAGAACTCCCCTCGATAATTGTTCTCTATGGCACTTCGTGCTTTGAGGGAACGGAACTCCCCAGTCCTTCGGACATATTGGCTCCCTATGGTTGAATTTATTGGAAATGGAAATTTTACTCTGCGGACGCAGGTTTTCCGAACTCCACTTCGTTCGTAACGGAAAACGTATTTAACAGGGCTTAAAGGGTTCGCTCGTTGCACTTCGCTCTCCCAAATTTTTTGCAAGCAAAAAACTTCCCTTAAGCCCGATGTTAAATGAAATAATTTTTAGTGGCTAAAAGCAGAAGGGGGAAATCAAAAAAAGAAATGATACATATTTGAAAAACAAAAGTTATGAGATATGTTAAAATTAAATCAGTTTTTAAGCTAAAATATAAAAAATTGATTTTTAGCAGTTTAAGTATTAAAAATAAACTTTTAATCTTTAAAATCGTCGACAATTGTTCTAAAAACTTCTATTGTTTCATAATCATTTTCATCAAAATAATAATCAGTACTTGTTTTAACTATTATAAAATTATTTAGTGGGTCTATGTATATATATTGTCCCCACACACCTATTGCTGTATAATCTCCATGACTATTTTCAGGAATCCACCATTTATATCCATATCCGAAAGTCCAATCACTTTGTGGATTATCTCCTGGTTGAAGTCTACTTTCATTTCTATTTATACTCTCATGAATCCAATTTTCAGGAACAATATCCAGACCATCATTTAAATACATAAACCCGAATCTAGCATAATCTCTAGAAATAGCATTAAGACAACAAAATCCTATAGCTTTATTATTTCTTTCAGTACTCCAATAAGCATCACTTTCCATGCCCAAAGGCTGCCAGATTTTTTCTTCAAGCAATTTAGGTAAAGTTTTATTACTGACTTCTTCTAATACATAACCTAGAACGAGGGTATCGGAGCTTATATAATTATTATACGTTCCTTGTTCTGTAAAGAAATCAAGTTCTTTTGTATATTTGAGCATTGACTTGTTTAGACCCATACTCATAGGAAATATCATATTAATGTCACTAGTAAAATCTTCATAGTCTTCATTGAATTTAATTCCACTACTCATTGTTAACAAATTTCTTATTGTTACATTTCCATAAGGAGTTCCCTTATATTCTTTAACATATTTTTTAACCGGGTCATCTAAATTATTAATTAGTCCTTCTTCGTAAAGAATTCCAGTCATAGCAGATACAAAACTTTTAGCAACGCTCCAACTTGTTATTTTATCAGTTTGTGAATAATTTTGATAATATTCTTCAAATAAAATAGTATCATTTTGTAATACAATGAGAGAAGTAGTTTCAGTCCTATTTAGGAAATCATTTAAAATCAGTTCTTCATCTTCAAAAAAATATATCTCGGGAAGATCTATTTTGTTATATCGAAAATCAAGATCTTCGGAGCCTTTATAAATTTGTTCATAAGGAAATATAGAGTTCATGTTTTTAAAATTGTCAGCTCTATGTCCGTCAGCAAATAAAGTAAACATAACACTCCAAGGGCTATTTATCATCCAAATAGCTAATACAGAAAACAAAATAATTATTAAGACAAGTATAGTCAAAAATACTTTATATTTACGTTTCATATAGTTGCAAAGAAATTCTCTTTTTTAAATCTTTTCCATAAATAATTACTTTTTTATATTAATGATCTTTAACAAGTTTAGTAAAATGAAAAAAAAAGAACAGTTTGCATTAATAGTAGGAGCGATAGGGAGTCTTTTGATGGCTTTCATTGCTTGGATTACATACTATTATTCAAATTCTGAGGCAATTTTGCTTGATGGTAATTATAGTTTTATTATGTTTATAGGTATTCTTATTGCCTTGAAACTTGCATCTATCAGAGCTATTAAAACTAAAACCTTTCCATTAGGACAATTTTTTTACGAATCTTTATATGGTTTTATAAAAGGATTAATGATATTTGGAGTTATTTTAATGGCAGTAATGACTGCTATAGTTAGAATTTTTTCATATTATTTTGGTTCAACAGATAATATACCTCAACTGATTCCAGAGCCTATTATTTATTATGCTATTACCGTTGGAATTATATGTTTTATTCTTTCGTACAATTACAAAATTCAAAATAAGAAAATAAGTGATTCAAGTATTATATTAAAAACAGAACAAAAAGCTTCTTTTGTAGATGGAGTTCTGTCCTTTGGAATAGCTATTGGAGTTATTATGGTTTTAACTTTTTCAGGAGATGAAACTGGCAGTTTTATACCTTATTTAGCAGACTCTATATTTGTATTAGTTTTAGCATCATTTTTAATCAAAGAGCCAATAAAAATCATAAAAGAATCAGTTATTGAGTTAGCATCAGGAACATTGCAAAATGAAAATACAAAGAAAATGTTTGAAAATGTGATTCAAAAACATAAATCTAAAAATTATAAAATAAAAAACAGCATACTCAGTAAAAATGGAAGCAAATATATTATCATTTTATATGTTGAAAGCAAAGATGAAACTTATAATATTAAAGACTTAAAAAATATGAAAAAGAATATAGAAAAAGATCTTACGAAAAATTACGAATATGTCTTTGTGGACATAATTCCATTTATCAAATAAACAGTATAAAAAAATTAAAATATAAACATAATCGTCTCCCTCGATTCTTGTTCTTGATGCACTAAGAAATCAAAGATATCTTGTGTCCAAAAAATGTACAATTTCTGAGGATATCACATTTACTCCTTAGATAGAACGCCTCTCAAAATTACTCTGGGGTTTGCTTTCAGCAAATCCTCGGGAACGTTGCAATTCCGCTTCGCTCCAAAAACGAATTTATTTATAAGTAAGAACATTTTCTAATATTTAATATGGTAAATATATTTATTTCATCACAGGCGCTTCAGGAACTGGTAAGACATCTCTAGTTTCTGAATTAAAAAACAAATTTGATAGCAAAGATTGGGAATTTTTACACTTTGATTCTGTTGGTATTCCTTCAACAGAAGATATGATTAAAAAAAGTGGTTCTATAGAGAATTGGCAAAAAGAAACAACTTTTCTCTGGATTGAAAAAATGCTGACTGAATACAAAGATAGAAAAATAATTATATTTGAGGGTCAAGTCAATTTAGAATTTATCAAATTGGGTTTTTCAGAAAGCAATTTTTCTAACTATAAAATTATTTTAATTGATTGTAATGAAGATGTTATGGCCAAAAGACTCTCAGAAAATAGAAAACAACCAGAACTAGTTAATGAAAATATGAAAAATTGGTTATGTTTTCTTAGAAGACAAGCAAAAAAAGTAAATGCTGCAGTTATTGAAACTTCAAATAAATCCAAATCTGAAGTTCTGTTATCTTTCGAAAATATTTTAAAAAAGCATCAAGTGATTTAATATGAAATACAACCCAAAGAAAATTAAGATCTATTCAGAAAACAATGAATTTCAACATGCTGAAGTTCTAAAGAGAAATAGAGTTAAGCCCTCAAAAATAAAATATTTATATATATGGTCGCTTATATAGTTATTATGGGCCAAACAACAATCTCAGTAAATCACGAATTACTTACCAAACTAAAAGAGAGAATGATGTATGATAGAGAATCATATGAAGAAATAATTTGGGGCGCTTTAGAGGACTCCATGGAATTATCTGAAGAAACTAAAAAAAGAATCAAAATAGCTGAAGAGGATATTAAAACAGGTAGAGTTTATTCTCTTGAAAATGTTAAAAAGGAATTAGGAATATAAAATGTTTGATCTTTTTTTACAGCCGAATCTAAGAAATTCCTAAAGAAACTTAATGAAAAGATTCTAAAAGAATTATTTCTACATTAGAAAGATGTAGAATCGGACCACATTCTTATGTTAAAAAATTAATTTCTTCTCCATATTTCAGATTACGTGTTAGAGATTATCGAGTAATTCTGGATATTAAAGCAGGTAAACTTTTAATTATTGTTGTTGATATAGGTCATAGAAAAAACACTTACAAATAGTGAGCTTAAAATAAAACTTAGCTGAGATTTTTTTGCTTCTCAAAAAACCGCTTGCAGTTATCCCTCGGTCACTTCGTGACGCCACTAACAAGGATTTGCCACTTTTGTAGTTACGCGAGATGATTTTTTGTGAAAACCAAACTCTTTAGACTGAAAATACTGAAAAACTAATCGATTTTTGAACAAGTGAAACTAATTTTAACCAACAACTAACTTTATTAAGGATGAATTCTCAAAATTACCAAAAGAGGTGCAAAATGAAAGTACAAATTCCTGCAGATGTTCCAAGAGACAAAGAAAAGACATATTTAGCAAACTACAAATTAGCAACAAAAAACACAGGCAAACTCATGCTCTTTGCTGGTGATCAACGAGTAGAGCATCTAAATGATGATTTTTATGGCGAAGGTATCAGCCCGGAAGATGCAACGCCAAAACACTTATTTGATATCGCAAGTAAAGCAAAAATCGGTCTTTTTGCTACACAATTTGGTTTGATGAATCGATATGCGCGTGAATATCCAAAAATTCCCTATCTTGTAAAATTAAATTCAAAAACACATCTTGTCAAAACAGATCAGATTGATCCCGTAAGCCGGGCGTGGTTTTCTGTTACTCAAGTGGTTGATTCTGCAAGAAAGGCAGGAATAACAGTTGTTGCCGTTGGCTATACAGTATACTTAGGAAGTGAGTTTGAAAACGATATGCTCATTGAAGCAGCGCAAATTGTTCACGAAGCGCATAAACATGGCTTACTGGCAGTGATTTGGATGTATCCGCGTGGAAAAGCAATTGTCGATGAACTTGATCCTCATTTAATTGCGGGTGCAGCAGACGTTGCCTCAGCTCTTGGCGCTGATTTTATTAAAGTAAATTATCCTCGCTCTTTTGGTCAATCTCAAGCATTAGCATTTAAAGAAGCAATTCTTGCAGCTGGAAACTCAGGTGTGATTTGTGCAGGTGGTTCTTCCACAGATGCTCGCGAGTTTTTACAAGTGCTCCATGATCAAATACATATTAGCGGTGCACGTGGGAATGCGACAGGTCGTAATGTCCATCAAAAATCTCTCAAAGAAGCAGTGGCATTTTGTAATGCAATTTATGCAATAGTTGTAGAAGGAAAAAGTGTGGACCAAGCGTATAAATTGATGGAGAAATGATACAGTTAGTATTAGTAAGACATGGACAGAGTACTTGGAATTTAGAAAATAAATTTACAGGTTGGGTTGACGTAGATTTGAGTATTACAGGAAGAAAAGAAGCCGATAGCGCAGGAAAAGCTCTCAAAGAAAAAGATTTTGAGTTTGATATTGTCTATACTTCCATGCTAAAACGTGCCATTCATACGGCGTATCACATTCTTGAACAAATGGATTGCATATATTTACCGGTCATTAAATGCTGGGAATTAAATGAACGACATTATGGAGCATTACAAGGTTTGAATAAGGATGAAATGAGACAAAAATATGGGGATGAGCAAGTGTTACTTTGGCGAAGAAGTTATGATGTGCTGCCTCCTGCACTAGATTGGAAAGATGATATGAATCCGAGAAATGATCGTAAATATGCGCTTTTATCTGATGACCAAATACCGTTGACAGAATCTTTAAAAAAAACAATAGAGCGTGTTGTTCCTTTTTTTGAAAAAACAATCATTCCTTTACTGCGTGAAAAAAAAAGAGTTTTGATTAGTGCTCATGGAAATAGTTTACGAGCGCTATGTAAATATCTAGAGAATATTACTGATGAGCAAATTATTAATCTTGAAATACCAACGGGAAAGCCACTCATTTATGAGCTTGATGAACAAACATTACATGTTCAAAAAAAATATTATTTAGATTAATACGCCTTTCCGCCACTGGTACTACCGGTGATTTTTCCAGAAAGGTCTAATATGATTTTGTCTCTAGAAGGTTTGTATTTTATAAGCTCAACACCTGCTAATGCAAACATTTTTTCTGCTGCGATGAGTTTTTCATCCAAGGTGGTTGCTCCATGTCCATACACAATCCTTTTAACACCTGCACTCACCAGCATCCGTGCATCAACATGATCGGGCATATGCGTTGTATAAAGCGTCGTATTTGCTAATTCGCTTGGTGCATTTGCAAGAAGGTTTGTCACAGAACTCAAAACAATATTTCTTTTTGGATCGTCTGCTGGCAGGGACCACTCGAATTGAGCATCATCCCATTGTGAGGGTAGACCATTATATCCGCAGCTAATAATTCGTTTTCGTTGATTTATCAAACAAGAACCATGTTGCTTTTGAGAATCTTTGCTGCGCAGACTCGTTAAGACTGCAAGACCCATAAAGTAGGTATCCCAATCGATAAAGTCGGGGTTCTCATATTCATTAAACGCTCTATCTTTTTTTCTATCGAAGGGTTGCGTTTTCTCATTATCAAAGAGCATCACAAGTTCAATGGGCTCTTGATGTTGAATCTTTTCAACAGGAATGTTGGCGTGTGTAAACCATTCTCGAGCACGAATGAAGGTCTCACTTCCTTCATATTTATCTGAATTGTAGATGACTTTTCCTATTTGAAACGCAATCATGAGCGGTGCACATCGATCGCAAGAGAGAAGGGAGGTATACAGCGTTGCTCCAGCAACAGACTGTGTTCTATTGAGTATGGCATTTGGTTCTGCATGATGGGAATATGCATATTTTGTCTGAGAAAAATGAGGGCTTTGTTTTGTCCATGGCAGTTTATCATCACCAATTCCGCTTGGAAAACTATTATATCCGAGTCCTATAATACGTTTATTTTTTACAATACATGCACCAACTTGCGTGTCCGGATCTTTGCTTCGAAGCTCGGAGAGCCTTGCAGCTGCAAGAAAATAAACATCCCAGTCAATTGGTTTTCTTATCATAGTTCATCATATTTTTTATTTGTACCTTTGCTTGTTCGCACAGGATATTTTTTTGCAATTTCGCGCATTTTTTTTCGTAGTTGTGAGGACATGTCAAAGTCAAGAAGATCTGATAAACGTAGGAGAGAATAAAATGCATCAGAAAATTCATACATTATTTTTTGCTTTTTCTCTTTATCTTGGAGCATGAGAATAATTTCATCGGTTTTTTTGAAGCGAAAATGATCCAACAGTTCACTTAATTCGATAATTGCATTCATTGCCATATCTTTTGGTGTATGAAATTGCCCCCAATCTCGTTGATCACTAAATTTTTTGGTAAGATCCTTTAATTCTTGTACAGTCGTATGTTCGTCTGTTTTCATAGAAAAGAGATATTTGTTTTTCTATATAAATACTTTGTTTTTTCACGAAACTGAGTCTGCATAAATCAACTCAATTTCTGGTGCGAGTATAAGTGTCGCAATGTGCTTTGATTGACGCCAAGGTGCAGTAGCCCCAAAATTTTATTCTCTAGAAAAAATTGTTTTTCAAAAAAGACAGGTTTTTAAATGGGGGAAAACTCTTAAAAATCATGGACATCCTTGAAAAATTAGCATTTTTAGAAGAGCATGCACAAAATAACCATGTGCCAATACTCGGTCCAATAAAGGGCGCATGGTTACAAGAGTATGTGCAAAAAAATCGTCCAAAAACAGTCTTGGAACTCGGAACGGCAATTGGCTATAGCACAATCATTTTAGCAAGTCAGGGAGCAAAAGTGATAAGTGTGGACTATGATGCAAAACGTCAAGCGCTTGCAAAGGAATTTGCCTCGTATTTCTCTCTAGACTGTACCTTTATTCACATGGATGCGTTTGACTATTTAGAACAATGCGAAAAACAAAACGATTTTTTTGATCTTGTTTTTTTAGACATTACAAAGAAAAATTATTTACGAGCTTTTATAATATTGCAAAAAATAGCAAACGTTATTATTGCTGATAATACTTCGCATCCTGCTTGTCAGGATTTTATGCAGGAAATTCAACGCTTTGATACAAAAAATATTACGCTTGGCGATGGTCTAAGTATTACGAAAACACAAGCTCGTACTCAATAAAAACATGGTCTTGAACTGTGTTAATTTGAATCTTTTCCAGTGTTGTGGAGAATTCTACAAATATTTCACCATTTGGTTCTGTTACTTGTAAATCAAGTAATTGAAAGGGGCGTCGAATGGGTGCTTGTATATAGCCTGTTCGCTTTTGATGATCCTGTTCATATATTGCTTGGATGAATTCTTTGACTTGCCATTCAATAAAATGTAGCGAAGGAGTTTGATAATGTGTTGTTCCATCGTCAAATTCTGTAATTTGCGTTTGGTTTTTTATATAAGAAAACAGTGTTTGATTATACAAGGGTGTTTGTTTATGTTCCGTTCGTGTGTATGGATCAAGAGTGTAAATGATTTCTCGACTAATTTGTCCGTCATCTAGCGTGATTGTTGCATGAATGGTCGTATACTCGAGCTTGAATTCTCCTTGCACTGCGTGTAAGCTTGAAAAAGTCAAAAACGCTACAAGAACAATTACAAGTCCAAAATAGAGTACGGGTCTATTCATATTTGCACATATTTTTCTTCTAAATAGGCAAGGTAGGGAGTTATGTTAACTTCGCCAACAATTTGTGTTGCTGTTTTTGTTGCAGCGTATGAGTGCACATGTTTTTTAAGCCATTTTTGTACAGGAGCAAAGTTTTTTGTTTTCATACAAGTGTCTACATCCACTGTTTTTTTCATTTTCTCAAATAATTGTGCGCTATAAATACTTCCAAGAGCATATGTAGGAAAATAGCCAAATAAACCACTAGACCAATGAACATCTTGAAGAACGCCTTCTTTAAGCGACTTTGGCGTTTTATTAAAACACTCCTTATACTTTTGATTCCATCGTTTTTCTAAATTATTTACAGAAAGCGTTCCGGTAATTAACTCCAGTTCAATTTCAAAACGAATAATAATGTGCAAACAATACGTGAGTTCATCCCCTTCTATTCGAATCAGTGAACCTTCAACAGCATTTAACTGATCATAAAATTCCTGAAAAGATTTTGTTGGAAGGGAAAGTGTCTTCTTAACTTTTGGATAATACGATTGCCAAAATGCCTTACTTTTACAAATATGATTTTCCCAAATACGTGATTGTGACTCATGCAAACCAAAAGAGGCTGCTTTGTAGACGGGTGTGTTTTGGTATTTTTTTGGAAATTGCAATTCATAGAGTGCATGACCACATTCGTGCGCCGTTGAAGTAATAGAAAAGAACGGATTATTTTCTCGAAATGCACAAGCAATACGAATATCATTTGGCGTGATTTGTGTCATAAATGGGTGTGTGGTAACGCCGTAGGTGAACTGCTTTTGATCCGGGATTATCCATGCAATAAGCTGATCAGTAATACTTTTTTCATCTTTAATTGCATATGTTTTTTTCATAATGGATTTTGGAGCTTTTTTTTGTGTTTTTACTTTCTGGTACATGTCTACTAATTGTGGTTTGAGCTTTGCAAAGAGTGTTTGAAGCTTCGTAACAGTCATTCCTGGTTCATAATCTTCAAGCAGTACGTCATAGGGATGTTTTTTTGCATTAAGGTGACGGATTTTTTTTCGTGTTAATGTCAATATTTTTTGTAAATCTTTTTTGAAAGGAAGCATTGAATTTTTTTCTCGAGAAATCAACCATGATTCATTTGCGTGTGCGATTGTTTTTGATAATTCGCTGACTAGCGATGCGGGAATTTTTGTTGCATCTTTGATATCTTTTTGAAGATGTTTTCGAATGTGTATGTCAGTTGTTTGTTTTAAAGCCTGCTTTGCTTGCTTTGAACAAAGTAATTGATGATGTTTTTCACTCACATACGAAAGAAGCTTTGCGCGCTCGCCAACTGCTGCCTTTGGCATGAGTGTTTCTTGATCAAAATGTAAAAGAGCCTGCAAACTTTGCAGGTAAGAAAGTTCTTGAAAAAAAGTTACCGAAGTAATAATTCCACCTCGTTGACGATATTTTGGTAAATTTCTTCTGCAGAATCTCCACTAAATGTAGCACGCCGCCCATTTATAAAAAATGCAGGTGTGCCGCCTAAATTGAGTTGTACTGCGTGTTGTCTTTGATGCTCAACAATTGCTCGTACGTAATCGCTTGAATAATCTTCGATGAATTGATCTTCGTCAAGACCGAGTTCTCTTGCATATCCTGGGAGAACTGTTGCAAGATTCGATGCTTGCCACTGAGCCTGTCTTTCAAATAAAAGATCATGCATTTCCCAAAAAGCGTCTTGCATTCCTGCAGCTTCTACTGCTCGCGCGGCATTAACGGAATTTGAAGGTGCAGCACGTAGTGGAAAATGTCTATACACGAATGTAACATCATCACCGTGGGAATCTATTAATTGATCTATAATGGGAGCATAAAAGGCACATGCGGGGCATGTAAAATCGCTATACTCGATGATGACAATAGCACCTGTTCCTTTTGTATGATCCGTTTCTGCTACTTGTGTTGTACTGAGTGGTTTTAAAAAGCTTGTATCAATGCTTGCTGTTTGAAAAATCTGAAATCCGACAAAAAAAACGAACCCAACAATTAAGATGCCCAAAGTCCAATTTCGTATTGTTTTGACTTGTCGGCGTTTTTTTGCTTCTCGCACTTGCTTATCTCGTTGCGTATTATGTTTTTTTTCTTTACCGTGACGTACCATTTTTGCACCAATTTTCAATAATAGTTCGTTTTTTTGCGATTGACTTTGCTGTACGTAAACTAAGTATTAATGAATGAAATGAAGGAGGAAAAATACTCTTTTTAAGTTTTCTGAATAAAAATTGGGACTCGACAGTCATATTTTCAGGAATAGTGCGAGATTTTCCAAAATAAAGGCCTGCTTTTTTATTTCTGGATGTTTGTGAGATACTTGTGGTGTAACAATCAGCAAGTCCTGCATAAGAATGTGCGACTCTGGCTGGAATTTTGTGTTTTTTACAAAACGCTTCAAACATTGTTGCAAAGAGTATGCCTTGATGATTATGGCTGACCTTTGTTGCTTCGCAAACACCGATGAGAAATGCAAATGCATTTTTAAAAACAGAGAGTTTTTGCACCGCTTGTTTGTTTTGTGTAAATTCAAATACAAATCCGGGAAGTTTGCCAAGTAGTCGCTCTTCTTTTTTTGTACAGGCTATAGTTGCATAGAGTTGATCGGAGAGCTCTGCAGCAAGCGTTGGTCCGCTCATATAGGTGGTGCGCTTCTTTGAAAATAACTCGAGTGGCAGTTCGCCGTTTTTCCCCAGTCCTTTTGATGTTACTATAAAAAGTGCATTGGTAGCAGGCATTTGCTTGCAAATTGATTGAAGCGCTGTTGTTGGCGTGCAAACAAAAAGCATATTTAAATTCGAAAGTTCATTTATATCTGTCGTCATGTGAATATTTTTCGACAATTTTTTTCTCGTATATTTTGTTGTTCGTGTCTTTTGAAATGAAGCGTAGACATCAGCTTCGATTGTATATACTACGACAGGTTGCGTTTTTGCACAAATACTTGCAATTGCAAGACCAAATGCTCCTGCTCCGATAATTCCTATTGTTGGTTTTTTTGCATCCATATGTTTGACATTCATGTTCTTATATATTAATGTATTTATAAAAAACTATTTGTCTTCATTTCTTTTGAGTAGTAGTGCGAAGATAGAGAGTCTGAAAAATGGATGTGCATGCATAGATTTTTCCATCTCTAGAATAAAATAGCCAAATATTTATAAACAGACTTTTCTTTAGTTCTACACAACATATTGTATTACAAGAGTTTGCAAAATACAAGATGGCGGGCAGTTTCTGAGTTCTTCAACAACTGCTTTTTAAAAAAGGTGAATATTATGGTAAAATTGGTGCATACAAAAACAGAAAGCATTGACACATCGATACTCGATGATTATTTAGATCAACAGGACTGGCGGGTTAAAGAAAATAGTAATGTCAGTTATTCGTTTTCTGGTTTAATGCTCCATGCAGCCGGTAATATTATTGCCAAATATACGCTCATGCATTACCCGAATGAAATTGCGACAGCACATAAAAATGCAGATTTGCATATTCATGACTTATCGATGGGCATTGCAGGGTATTGTGCAGGATGGTCTCTCAAGCAATTATTATTAGAAGGGTTTAATGGGGTTGCAGGAAAAACATCGTCTCTGCCGCCAAAACACCTCTCGACAGCATTGGGTCAAATGGTAAATTTTTTAGGAACATTACAAAATGAATGGGCGGGGGCTATGGCCTTCTCTTCTTTTGACACGTATTTAGCGCCATTTGTGCGAGCAGATGAGCTTTCTTATGATCAAGTAAAGCAAGCAGTCCAATCCTTTGTCTATGGGCTTAATATTAGCTCTCGCTGGGGCGGACAGTGTGTGAGTGAAGATACGCAATGTTTGACTGATTCAGGATGGAAGCATTATAATGATATTAATCTAAAAAAAGATTTGATTGCGACATTTAACATAGAGACAGGTGTTATAGAATATTTAAAACCAAGTCGAGTAAAATCGTATGATTATAAGGGAAAATTAGTGAGATTATCAAATCGTTCTCAGGATCAATTAGTTACACCAAATCACAAAGTTGTACGAAAAGTACATAATTCAGATTCATATGTCTTAGAGGAGGCACAAGATTTATTTCAATACAAGTCCCCCATCATTATTCCAAATTCTGGTTTTACACAATCTAAAAAAGAAATTGAAGACGAATGGGTCATGTTATTTGCGTGGCTTGTAAGTGAAGGAACATTTTCTGAGGATAGAGAGCGTGTGTCCATATTTCAATCAACAAAGAATAAAGCAAAATTGGAACAAATACGTTTGATTTCAAAAAAACTTGGTTTGCGCTGGGATGAACAATCCCGAGTACATGGCTTTGGAACCGAACCTCTTGTTCGATTGCGTTTCGGGGCAGAATCTTCCCGCACGATTCGAAAAAAAATTTCTTCAAAAAAGATTCCAGCTATTGTAAAAACACTAAGTGCACGCCAAATTAAATTATTCATTGACACTTATGTCTTAGGAGATGGTTCTATTGAAAAAAGTGGAAGAATGCGTATTTATACAAAAGATATTGATGTATTAAATGATTTGCAAGAATTATGCTCGCTCTGTCTTTATGGAAGTACGGTTTATCGCAGGACTAATGGAGTATATGTATTAAACATTATTCGAAATAACCACACATATGTGAAACTATCGTATGAAAAATATGTAGGAAAAGTATGGTGTCCAACGACAAAAAATGGTACGTTTATTGCTCGTCGTAATGGGAAAGTTTTTGTGACGGGTAATACGCCCTTTACAAATGTTACACTTGACTGGACGGTTCCTGAAGATATGAAGCAAGAACCAGTCATTTTGGGCGGAAAATATCAAAAGGAAACATATGGTCAATATCAAACAGAAATGGATATGATTAACCGCGCATTTTTAGAAGTTATGATTGAAGGAGATATGGATGGACGGATTTTTACATTTCCAATTCCAACATACAACATTACAAAAGAATTTGATTGGGATTCACAAAATGCAAATTTATTATTTGAAATGACTGCAAAATATGGAATACCCTATTTTCAAAATTTCATAAACAGTAGTCTCAAGCCAAGTGATGTACGAAGTATGTGCTGTCGCTTACAAATGGATTTACGAGAATTAAAAAGTAAAACGGGTGGTTTATTTGGTTCTGGAGAATCAACGGGCTCTATTGGTGTTGTAACGATAAATCTCCCTCGAATTGGTTTTTTAGCAAAGGATGAAGATGAGTTTTTATTGCGCCTTGGAAAGCTTACCGATTTGGCATATGAGTCATTAGAAGTAAAAAGAAAAATGATTACACAGCACCTAGATAGTGGCTTATATCCATACACGAAGCGTTACTTGGGTTCATATGCAAATCATTTTTCAACAATTGGAATTAACGGGATGAATGAAGCTGTACTTAACTTACTTGGTTGTACAATAGTCGATCCAAAAGGTCGTGCCTTTGCTCTTAAAGTGCTTGACTTTTTACGTGATCGTTTACAATCATATCAAGAAGAATCGGGAAATCTCTATAATTTAGAAGCAACACCTGCAGAAGGTACTGCGTATCGATTCGCACGCCATGATAAGCGTTTGTACCCTCAAATTATCACTCAAGGAACAATTGAACCGTATTATACAAATTCAACACAATTACCTGTCGATCAGACTGATGATTTATTTGAAGCGCTGGATTTACAAGACGAACTTCAATGTAAATATACGGGCGGAACAGTCTTTCATGGTTTTTTGGGTGAGAGTATGAGTGATGTGCAAGCATGTAAAAAACTTGTCAAACAAATTGCATACTCGTACAAGATGCCGTATTTTACTATTACGCCAACATTTAGTATTTGCCCAGGAACAGGTTTTGAGCCAGGTGAAGTAAGTCAATGTCCAAAAACACAACAGCCTTGTGATATTTACAGTCGTGTTGTGGGATACTTTCGCCCCGTGCAACAGTGGAATAAAGGAAAGTCTGCCGAATACCAAAAACGAAAAGAATATGTTGCTCAGTTAAAAAATGATTCTGCACAAACACATATACAATCCTGGAATGATATTCCTGATCAATGTATTTTATTGACATTATCAGGCTGTCCAAGCTGTCCGGGAGCAAAAGATGCCTTGCAAAATCAAAGCTTGGTTCCCCATACTGTTATAGATGCTTCAACACCGCAAGGAAGAGAAATGGCAAAACTCTACGCAGTTGAAAAAGTTCCAACGGCGATTTTTATGGATGCACAAAAAGAAATTGTTGCAAAAATAAGCGGAACGCAGCAAATTCAAGCATATGTTCAAGAGTTATCCAGATGAAATTTTTTGGTTTACAAAAGTTAAGTATGGTTGACTACCCCGGTCACCTGTGTGCGACAATTTTTACTCAGGGTTGCAATATGCGCTGTTCATATTGTCATAACCCCGAGTTAATTTTTTTACAAAAACAATCCAACAAGGGTTTAGAAGAGACTGAGATTTTGAAGTTTTTACAGAAACGAAAAGATCAACTTGAAGGTGTATGTATTACTGGAGGAGAGCCAACAATTCATGGGGACGCTTTGATTGAGAGTATTCGAAAAATAAAATCTCTTGGCTATCGCGTAAAATTAGACACGAATGGAACAAATCCGACATTGGTGAAAAAACTCATTGCACAAAAACTTGTAGACTATATAGCAATGGATGTGAAAGGAGATGAAAAATTTTATGAGGTGATTACAAAAACAAACTCATCTTTATATCATTCTCTTTTACAAACAATTGAATTATTGAAACAAAATATGGTTGACTATGAATTTCGCATAACTCTTTTTTCAAATCATCATACAGATGAGATGATGGACACTGTTGCAAGGCTTATTTCTGGAGCAAAAGTCATTTATCTACAAAAAGGAAATCCAAAAACAGCTTGGTGCGATTCTTTTCATTCTCTTGAAGCTGTCTTGGATGAACAAATGTCGGCTTTTCAAAAAATATTCGAAAAACATCAAGTGATGGCGAAAGTTCGTTAAAAATATTTTATTTTTTTGTTTTCTTGTACTTAAGAACTGTTTGCAATGCGAATTTGAGTTAGAAATTTCCCTAGTTTCAGTAAATTTATATAGCTTTGTAAATGTTTATCATTTATGACTTATTCCATAACGCTAAATGTCTTTTTACCTAAGAAGATAGTGGATGCTTTGAGAAGTGTAAAAGTGTCTAAAAATTTAGCATATGATTGGCGAGATTCCGGCTATTGCCATATAACTCTCAAATCAATTTCAAAATTGGAGGTTTCTCCAAAAGATGAACTTTTGGCAGAATGGATATCTTTATCTAAGCAAATTCTGGATAAACAAAAACCCTTTAAAGTTAAGGTTTCGAGTGTTGAGAAATTTCCTAATGCTCTTTTTGCTAAAGTTGAATCTAAAGAACTTGTGAAACTTCACAACAAATTATTTAAAATTTTGCCTAGTGGCCAACCACAGTTCGAAAATCAAAATTATACTCCTCATGCCTCAATTGGAGTATTGGATAAAGATGCACAAGTAATCTCTGAAAAAGAGCTACATTTTGGTGAATTTGAAGTAAGAGAAGTGCAATTAATAGTTTGGAATTGGGATACTAAAAAATTGAAAGATTGTAAAATTTTTCATAAATTTAGCTTAACTAAGACTCTGTGAAATGACTTCATTTTTGAGATAGCAAGATTACAAGATAAAAACTTCTTATTTTGTCTAATTTTATTCGTTTTCGATACCTATAAAAAGACTCACAGTATCTCAATAGTATGCATATAGGCTATCAAGGAAAAAAACCATTTACGTTTAATCACGAATCTTTAAAAAAACATTGGATAACGCTTGGTTCGAGCGGTTCGGGAAAAACAGTGCTGACAAAGATTCTCGTAGAAGAATTGGCGGCAAAAAATATTCCAACACTCATTTTTGACCCGCAGGGTGATCTTGCAAGTTTGGGCTTAACTACATCTGCGCAAGAGCGTCAATCTCATAATTTAGACACATCCAAAAAACTCCTGGATTGCCGTGTATTTACTCCGACAAGTCCAAAAGGCATTCAAACTTGTGTAAATCCGCTTCAAATAACGCAAAAACATGATGTCGTTGTATTAGATCAAATCGCAAGCTCTCTGGCATCTTTGATTGGTTATGATTTAGCAAATGATAAGGGACAGGCAACAAAGGCAATTTTGTATACAGTGCTTGAAAAAAAGGCTTTTCATTCATTTATTGAGCTTGCCCAATTTTTGAAAAACAATCAAGAAGAATACGATCATTTAACGGTAAATAAGCAACATGTTAACGAGATTATTCGAAAATTAACACTTTTGACAATAGGGAAAAATTCGCTTTTATTTGAGAAGGGTTTTCGATTTTCTGTTGAGCAAGTTTTACAAAAACCGGCAATAAATGTTTTGTATTTGAATAGTTTAACGACACAAGAAGAAAAAGAGTTTTTTGTTTCTATGATATTAAAGGATGTGTATCAATGGATGCTCAAAAATCCCTCATCCAATTTACAAGCAGCAATAGTCTTTGATGAGATTGCGCCCTATATCCCGGCAGGTGCGAAAAAACCAGTCTGTAAGGATATTTTAAAATTACTCTTCAAACAAGCAAGAAAGTATGGAATAAGTTTTATTGTTGCGACACAAAATCCGGGGGATATTGATTATCAGGCCTTTGCGCAGTTTAATACATGGGCAATTGGTCGATTAACAACAAAACAAGATCAAAAAAAGGTTGAAGCGGCTTTAAGCACGTTTACGAGTGAAGATGTGGCAACAAAATTGGCAAATATGAAAACAGGACAATTCTTACTCTATTCTCCTGATAATTTTGAGGCAATTCAACTGTTTCAAACACGATGGCTTTACACGCAGCACAAAACATTGACTGAAAATGATGTTGCCAAGCTTTCTAAAAATTTTACTTTTGAACAATATACTCCTTCCAAAAAAAGGGCAGAAACAAACACGCCGTCAGAAGAAAAAGACGAATCAACAACAAAAAAGGCTAAAGGAAAAAGGAATGGAACAAAGCAAACTCCTACAACGCCAACATTAGAAATTACTATTGATTCACAAAAAGCTCTCTGGAAAGCAGAGTGGCAAAAAAAGCGAAATATTCTTCTTTTTCCAAAAGAGCATGTAACAGACATCACTGACTCGCTCTCGCCCCAATTAGTCTTAAATGGGACTGCACGAAAAACAATCTTAGGTCTCAAACAACAGCAGCAAGTACGCTTTATGGTGGACATGGTTAGTGGTGTTATTCGAAATCGCTTTTTTGATGCGTGGCCAACATATATTGATTTTACAGACTCGCAGATACAAATTATTCAAGTATTAAGTCACAAGAAACATAAAATGGTCGACCAAATTGCTTTTGAGTCAAAATTAACAAAGCAAACCGTAACAAAGAATTTGCAACAGCTCAAGCAAAAGCGTATAGCGTCCTTTGAAAAAGAAGGCTCTGTCGTTCGATGGTACTTAATAGAGTCGCAACAACTACGTGATGCGAATCGTTTTGCGATAGGGGAAATACCATTAGAAGACATTTCCTCAAAAAAAATTAAAGAGCGCTACTCCCAAAAACAAATTGAACACTTTCTCAAAGTTTGGTTTAATTTTGATGCAGTGAGCACAGAAATTGTGTACATGCCACTTCGAACATTTACATTTATGAGTCAGAACGGTTCTCGAAAATTGACTCTCAACCTTCATACGGGCGAGTGGGAGTAGATTTAACTTGCCAGAGCATACTGTTTTGGGAGCGGTCGTGGATTTTTCATGAGATGGTGCAATGTTTTGACTTGTTCTCTTGATGCGCCCATTTTTCTTAAAAGTCCGAGCGTTGGTGGTTTATTATCAAGTATGAGCTCCACAAGACCCGTTTCTATGTCCATATTTTGATCATCTAATCGTGGTTTGAGAATATCACTGAATTGTTCTAAAAATTCTTGATATTGGTAATAACCCTCATGCATTCTATCGCTCAGTTTATGTTGTTCAAATGAGAGTTCCGCATCAAATGCACTGACGCTCCTGTTTGCCCGCTGAGAACTATACCACTGTTCTATGAGAAGCGCTCGGATATGTATTGCGTTGTAGACAGTTTGATTTCTCCCGTATTTGAAGCGAAGACCCATCAAGAGTTCATAGTTATTTCTATTTATAAATATAAAGAAAAAGAATTGATATATTTATATCAATCCCATTTAAGATTTCCAGAGGACTGGTATTCTGTGACGCGAGTTTCAAAGAAATTTTTCTCTTTACTTAAGTCAGTAGATTGACTCATCCACGGAAACGGATTTTCTTGGTCGTATTGTTTTGGAAGCCCAATACGCTCTAATCGTCTGTCTGCAATGTATTTGACATAGTTTGCAAATTGTTGGGCATTAATTCCTAAAACTCCTTGCGGACATGCGTCATGGGCATATTTAATCTCAAAATCTACTGCCTTTTTGATGAGTTCCACAATCTCTTCTTGAAATTCCTTTGTCCAAACATCAGGGTTTTCTTTTTTGATTGTATTAATTAAGTCACAGCCAAATGCCAGGTGCACACTCTCATCGCGCATGATAAATTCAAATTGCTCGCCAACACCAACCATTTTATTTTGTCTTTTGAGCGCAAGCATCATAGCAAATCCTGCATAGAAGAAAATCCCTTCCATAATGACATAATAACCGATAATATCGTGCAGGAACTTTTGAATGTCTTTTACTGTTTTTGTTTCAAAATTCGGATCCATGACATTTTTTGTTAAATTAATAACAAAATCATCCTTTTCTTTAATGGATGGTATTGTGTCATACATACTATAAATCTCTTCTGGATCAAGACCAAGTGTGTCGCAACAATAAATGAATGTGTCTGTGTGAATTGCTTCCTCAAAGGCTTGTCGTAATAAATACTGGCGTGATTCAGGATTTGTCACATGTCTATAAACAGCAAGAACAATATTATTTGCAGTTAAACTCTCAGCTGTGGAAAAAAAGCCAAGGTTCCAAAGAATCATTCGTCGCTCCGTCTCTGAAAGTACAGTGTCTGATTTCCATTGCTCGACATCTTTTTGCATACCGATTTCTTCTGGTGTCCAATTATTTGCAACACCGTCTTTATAGTGGTGGCGTGCCCATTTATATTTCATAGGCAGTATCTTGTTTGGATCTGTTGCATTATTGTTTATTATTCCCATTTTTTATCCTCGTGTATTCTCATTATTTATTGACAAGCTTCGCAGTCCGGATCTGTGAGTGAGCACATTTTTGTCACTTGCGACGCCGGTTGCTCTTCTTTTTTTGCTTGCGTATATTCTCTTTTTTGTGTAAAGCCATATTTTTTTGCATCAAGCGTTGACTTTTCTATTTGTGTTGCGCCCAATGTTCGAAGGTAATACGTTGTTTTCAGACCCTTTTCCCATGCATAAATATATGCTTCACTAAATGCACTTCCGCTTGTTCCTTTGATAAATACATTATGCGACTGACTTTGGTCAATCCATTTTGCTCGAACAGCAGTATGGTCAATTGCAATTTTTGCGTCAATGTCAAATGCTTCTTTGTATAACTCTTTGAGCTCTTCAGGAACGCCTGCAATCAGTGAGACATTACCATCATAGTATTTGAGCTGCTCAAGCATTTCATCATTCCAAAGACCTTGTTTTTTGAGATCTTCGATGAGATATTTATTGACAATTGTAAACTCTCCACTCATGTTTGACTTTACATAGACATTTTTGTAAATAGGTTCGATGCAAGGAAAGCAACCACTAATAGTTGAAATAGTTGCAGTTGGGGCAATGGCCATTGTATTTGAATTTCGCATACCTTGTTGTTTGACTTTTTGCTTGAGTGTAATCCAATCCATGCGCTCTTCTCGTGTAACGGGAATTTTTTCTCCTCGTTCTTTTTCTAAAATGTCGAGTGTGTCAAGTGGAAAGATTCCTCGATCCCATTTAGAACCCTTAAATGATTGATATGGCCCTTTCTCTTTTGCAAGATCGCTTGAACCTTCGATTGCGTGAAATGAAATAAATTCCATAACTTTATCGCTCGTTTGAATCGCTTTTGGTGAGTCAAATGCGAGTCGCATTTTAAAGAACATATCTTGCACACCCATAATTCCAAGTCCGATTGGTCTGTGCAGCATATTCGAATTCTTTGCTTCTTTTGTCGGATAGTAATTAATATCAATAACATTATCAAGCATACGAACCGCTGTTTTAACCGTTTTTGCAAGAAGCTTTTCATCAATTTGATTCTGCTCATCTAAGTGCATTCCTAAATTAATAGAACCTAAGTTACAGACCGCTGTTTCTGTCTTACTCGTATTGAGTGTGATTTCCGTACAAAGGTTTGAATTATGAATAACACCGACATGATCTTGCGGTGAACGAATGTTGCACGGATCTTTAAACGTCATCCACGGGTGCCCAGTTTCAAAGAGCATGGAAATCATTTTTCTCCAGAGTTTTTTTGCAGGGATAACTTTATGCTTTCGAATTTTTCCATTTTCTGCAGCACGTTCATATTCTTCATATTTTTTCTCAAATTCTTTTCCATAAATATGGTGTAGATCAGAAACTTCATCCGGTGAGAATAATGTCCATGACTCGTCTGCTTTTACTCGTTTCATAAATAAATCAGGAATCCAACTTGCGGTATTCATGTCATGTGCGCGTCGTCTATCATCGCCTGTATTTTTTCGAAGATCTAAAAAGTCTTCATAATCAAGATGCCAGCATTCTAAGTATGCGCATGTCGCACCGCGTCGCTTTCCACTTCGATTAATTGCTGCAGTCACATCATTTGCAATTTTTAAAAAAGGGATAACTCCTTGACTTTCCACATTTGTTGAGTTAATCCAAGCTCCCGTTGAGCGAATATTCGTCCAATCATTTCCCAGTCCTCCTGACCACTTGGAGAGCTGTGCGTTATCGCTGAATGCTTTGAAAATATCTTGTAAATCATCCATAACTGTTGTTAAGTAACATGAACTCAGTTGTGGATGTGTTGTACCTGAGTGAAAGAGTGTTGGTGTAGAAGAAACAAATCGTAGTGACGAGAGTACTTCGTAAAATTCGAGTGCACGTTGTTCTTTTTCCTTTTCTTCAAGTGCAAGTCCCATTGCCACACGCATCCAAAATGATTGAGCAAGTTCCATGCGCGTTTGCCTGTTTTTCATAAAGTATCGCTCATAGAGTGTTTGAATGCCCATATATTCAAGCAAATCATCCCGCTCTAATTTGAGACCATAAGAGAGTTTTTCTAAATCAAAGTCGAGCATACGTTTATCTAAGTAGCCTTGTTCAACACCTTTTTTGATATTATCCACAAATGCTTCCCTGTATGCGAACGGAGCAATCTCGCGAGTAATACTTTTTCCCATAACTTCTTTATTTAAGCGCATTTGAAAAAGTTTGGATGCAACATTGCTGTATAATGGATCTTTTTCCATAAACGAAACAGTTGCTAAGATGAGTGCCTTTTCTATGTCGGTCGTAGTAATCCCGTCGTAAATATTTTTCATAAATTCTTTGAAGACAAGATTAAATGAGAATTCTTTGTAACCCTTTGAAACGCGATCAAGTGTGTCACGAATCTTTTTTTGATTAAAGAGAACTTTTCTTCCGTCCCTTTTGATAACTGTGAGTCTTCCAAGCAATGTTTTTTCAATATTTTCTTTTCTCTCTTGTTCACGAACACGTTTTCGTTCTGCTCGGTAGAGAATATATTCTTTTGAAATTTCATAGAGGTTTTTCTTTACAAGGTGTTTTTCTATAATGTCTTGGATATTTTCAACATTTGGATAGAATTCGGTAAATCGTTCTTCTATTTCTTTTTGAATATCAAATAATACTGCTTCAAGAACTTCCTCCTCAAGCACAACTTTCGCCGAACGTGCGGCTTTTTTAATTGCATCCTCTATTCGCGCTGCGTCAAACTCGACAACAGAGCCATTTCTCTTTATCACATACATTCCTGCCATTTATATCACCAGAAGGTTCAGTGTTTTGCTCACCTTCTCATTTAAATACATTGTGGAACTTAAATATATACTTAATACAATTCCTTGTGCTTCTAACTACTAAAAATACAAGATATTGTGGTTTCGCTTAAAACCTCTGCTCGTTACTGTTGTGAGAAAATAGTAATAAATTATTTCTTAAATGCTTCAATTACAGAAATAGCTGCAGGATCAATTCCTTTGCTTTTTGCCATCTGATAACTTACCCAGTCAGCAAGACTTGCGCTTGTAAATAATTTACCCAGGCGTGAGTTTCCACGAAGCACAATTTCAATAGCAGCATCCGTTCTTTTTTTGACAAAGGAGTGAAACGCCTCAATCTTTTCATTAATTTGTGCATCATCTGTTGAATCTTTTATGATAATTACAAAGTATGGTGTTAAATCATCAAGTGCGTTAAGTTCATTATGAAACAATTCAGGAATAGTGTTTGTAAACGCAAACGTATTTGCATTCTCATTAAATGCAATTTTCCACCGATAGCCTATAAACGAGAGTGTTTCGTGCGTATAAATAAGTGGCGTTCGCTCTCCTATTTTTTGTGCGAGCTCTTGCGCGTAATCTTGATAATTTGTTGTTTCTAAAAGTTTTGCAACTTCCTCGATTTCTTGAAGCGTCCCTGTGAGAATGCCTGATTGTTCTAGTGTAGAAACAATGGGTGCAAATAATGAGCCAAGCGCAAGGCGTGGTTGCAGCGCCGTTGGAATTTTAATATAGGTATTTTTATACATGGGTGCTAATTGCTCAAGTTTACCGCCGCTGCTCATGACAACGATATGCGGTCCCTTTCTGACAATTTTTCTATATGCAAGAATCGTCTCCTCTGTATTACCTGAAAAACTGATAACAAAGACAAGTGAGCGTTTTGTCAGCGTAGCGGGAATAATTGGTGTTCGTAAAATATGAACGGGAATTTCACAGCTATGGGAAATATAATTTTGCAGCAATAATCCTGGAAGCGCGCTTCCGCCCATGCCGATAATAAATATGGAATCAAATGTTCCTTCAATTTTTTGTCCAAGAGTAACCCCTTTTCTTAATTGATTAGGAATTTGTCCAAGTGCGTGCTCGAAGTCATTTTTTTCCATACGAGTGGAGTATTTTGCGTTTATATAAAACTTGTGTTCTCCTATCCTTTTTTTGGCAAAACCTTTAAAAACACTCTATCAAAAATAAGGGAAGAGTATGAGACGAACAAAAAAAGTCTATGGCGAATATAAAACAGATATTTGTCCGTTTTGTGGAAAAAAAGCGTTCTGTTATAATAACGATCGGATTGCCGTTTGCCAAATGCACAAAAACACAACGCAACCACATCTTGTCTGGTCTGGAGAAGTTGTGCAAGTAAAAAAAGGCAAGTATGGCAATTATTGCCAAACATTTGCGGGCGATATTGTAGCCCTCAAAAAAGTTTTAGCAGCAAATAATATCGATGTTCAAGATCTCTGATGCGATTTATATTCAGTGAGTATATCTTTTACCGTTGCAATTTCTAAGAAATTACATGTATGTGGAATTGAACTTGCAGTTCCTGAAACAATAACAATGGTATGATTAAGTTCTATAGCCTTTTTTTGAACGAGGTGGTCAACGCAGCCAAAGATCATCTCTTCTGTGCTTTGAAACTCCGTCATTTTAAATGCACGCACGCCATGATTCAGGCTGAGTTGGCGCATAACACTTTCATTATAACAGGGTGCAAAAACTGGCTTTCGTGATCGCATAGCTGAAATAATTCTTGCCGTCTGTCCGTTAAATGATGGAACAACAATGGCGTCAATGTCTAATGATAGTGCAGCATCCACTGCAGCCTTTGCTAAGAACATTTTAGGATTGTGAATGTCGGGCTCCACTCCTGCAGGATTTGTTTTTCGATGAAACTTTGCAAGATGCTGTGAAATTTCAGCCATTGTTCGCACAGCTTCAACAGGATAATCACCATAAACAGTTTCTCCACTCAGCATAACTGCACCAGCACCATCTAAGATTGCATTTGCGACATCGCTAACTTCTGCTCTTGTTGCTCTTGCGTTTTGTATCATACTCTCAAGCATTTGTGTTGCAACAATAACAGGCTTTGCGCGCTTCATACAAGCAATAATCATTTTCTTTTGCATGACGGGTACTTCACTTGCAAACACTTCTACACCCAGGTCTCCTCTGGCAATCATAATTCCATCGGCGATATCTAAAATTTCATCTATGTTTTCAAAACCTTCTCGATTCTCAATTTTGGCAATAACTTTTATTGGACTTTGCTTTTGCTCAAGAATATTTTTGACCGCCAGAACATCTTTTTTATTTCTGACAAATGAATGTGCAATAAAGTCAAGGTTTTGCTCAATTGCAAATTGAATAAAATCTTCATCTTTTTTTGAAATAGATGGGAGATTAATATGCACGCCAGGAACATTTACTGTTTTTTTGTTTTTCACAGTTCCGGACTCTCGTACGCGACACAGGAGTGCTTGCTCTTCTTTTTGCTCGACAAGAAAAGATAATTCGCCATCATTAATTAAAATCTCTGTACCGATAGGTACATCATTATGGAACTGTGCATAGTTAATATAGATAGTATTTGGTTTTTGATATGACACATCCCCAGAAATAGCGACAAGATCGTCTTTTTTTACAGCAATGGGCTCTTCAATATGCGTCGTTCGCATTTCTGGTCCTTTCGTGTCAAGAAGGATAGCTATTTTATGAGAGACAGCTCGAACATTTTCAATAATCTTTTTTGTACCTTCAGTGTCTTGGTGTGCCGTGTTGAGTCTAACAACATCCATTCCATGAGCGTAGAGTGATTCAATAAAGTCCTTTTCGCAACGAAGATCTGAAATCGTTGCAACAATTTTTGTGTTTTTTCTTCTATAATTCATAGTTTGCTTGCGAAATTGAGGGATTTAAAAAGGTTTAGTTTCTTCGGGTTTATCTAAAAAAATAAAGAGCGCCTTGTAAAATCCGAGTTTTTTTTATCTTTAAAAAGTAAATGTGGAATAGTTTAAATACTTGGAAAGCATAGATTGAGTATGAGACGATACGAGACATTACAAGACTGTTTGGAAGACTTTTCTCTGCGTTGTTCTACGCAAATCGGGAGAATACGTGCCTGTTCTGATTTTTATAAACAAGTCGTTCCACGTCAAAAATCGTTAAAGCGTTCAAACTTAAATGCTGGGCCGTATAATCGTTTTGTTACGTATGCGATACAGACAAGAAGATATGGTCAATTACGAGAACTCGTCACGACAGTGATTGACGAAATGGAAAAAAATGAACTCACGCAGCGATATATCCCGAAATTACAAGGGCATCTGGAACAGATTTTACGTGAAAGAAATAATCGTCATCAATAATTGATGCTCATAATCACACCGTACGATACTTTGCAATAATATCTAAAAGTTCTTGGGCTTTTGTAACATGGTGGTATTGCTGTAAAATAGCTTGCTTATTTTGCTCACGCGCAGACATTGCCGTTTCTTTTTGGCTTTCTAAATCTGCAACAAATGATTGTAATTGTTTTCGACTTGCAACTGCACGAAAAAATTCCATTCGTTTTTTATATCCTGGTATAAAATCAAATCCTTCGTAAAATGAAGGCTGATTTAAGTGTGATAAGTCAAGACCACTGTTTTGAAAATCCCGTGTTTGATCAGGTAAATCTCTTCCAAGGATCGGTACGTCTGCAAGCCATGGCTCTAGAAAATTATATCCGAATCCTTCATTTAAACTCGTAGTAAGAGCATAGTCGCTTGCATGATAAACATCGGCGAGTGTAAATGAACTGCGATCGAGATGTGCGTGGAATGAACCGATAGCATGAGTCACATTTATTTCTTGTAAATATTTTTTTAAATGGGAGGCATATGGTTCTTCTCCAGGTAATGTTGAGAGAAAAAAGGCATCTTTTCCATCTTGTTCCAATGCTTTTGCATATGCGATAGCGTGTTCAAAATTTTTTCGTGGAATTAAGCGACCTGGATAAAAGACGATATGCGCATCATGGGGGATGCCCGCACGCCTATGTAAAAAATCACGAGTTTGTCCATAGGTATGCCGTCTTTGAAAGTCTTGTGAATTGAGTGAGTTTGCCAGTACGTGTACATCCTTAACTCCAAGCCTGTGTAGATGTGTTGCATCATGTTGGGTGAGTGCAAGGACGGGAGTATTTTCTGGATACATAGTATCTATGTTTCCTCCGGCCTCTTCGTATCGTTGTTGATATTGTTCTTTTCTTTTATGTAAGAGGTCATGTGCGCGAAAGACGACCGTTTTATTTGTTTCTCTCGCAAATCTTAAAAATCCAAGTGTTGCGTGAGGAAAAATGCCAAGCGTGGGGTTTTCTATAATTACGGTATCTAAGTCTCTCGTTTTTTCGTGAAGTTGATCCGCGATCACTCTTGGCGCATGTGACCCCGTTTGAAGCAAATTGACATTTTTTGTGTTGATATTTTTGGGTAAACAAAGACTGGGGTCGATACCTTGTGCTAACAGACAAATATTGTCCATACCAAGATGTTGTAGCCCTTCTATATTGTTTTTGACAACCGTATATACGCCATCTTTGGCAAATGTATAGTGCATAAATCCTAGTTTCATTTTTATCTCTGGAAAATGAGAAATAATCTGGTCTTTTTAATTCTTTGCACTTATGATTAATTACAACCCTATAGACGAACCCTTGAGTAATCCATCAATAATTTTAAAAAAGGAAGGCTCGAAAAGTACCTGATGCCTAAAAAGAAAAAGCTCACTAAGAAAAAAATACCCACTTTACAGTATGGAGTTATTCATTCTCAACATGGTTTGGCCGATGGTGTTTCCATTGTTATGGGGCAAATTGAAGACGTGATGCAAAAATACATGAAAGTTGATCCAAAAAACATTCATTATCTGACGGGTAAGTCTGGAAAAAAAACACGACAAGTTCATGAAAATGAACTTATTTGGCATAAACATACTGCGAATCGATATGTAAACACGCATTATCAAAAAGGACTTTCACAGAAAAAACACGAATATATTGAAAAGCAAATTCAAAAAACACAAAAAGTGATAGAGCGCTTTATAGAAAAGCATGCAATTGACGTTTTAATTGTGCATAATTCCTGCCATCCTGTTAATTTTTGTTATGCGGTGGCACTTTCTCGCTATTATGAGCAACAAAAGGCAGAAAAGAAAAAAACACCTAAATATATATTGTGGTGGCATGATTCCTTTTTAGAAAGAGAGCGCTATAAAAATCCACACCCACTCATAGAACAATATTTGTATGAGGGTGTTCCTGGAAAACATGTGGATTATGTTTTATTCATTAACTCCCTTCAGTTCAAAGGTGCGCAAGAATATTTTCATTCCATAGAGCAAAAACACCCTGACTTTTTTCCGCTCATTGATTTAAATCATGATGTCATTTATAATACAACTGATTTATACATTAAATCCTTTGAAGATTTACAGGAGTCTAAAAATGTTGACCTTGTAAACTCTTTTCTTGAACAATTTCATGTGCTTGAGACGCTCAAAAAAGATCATGTCTCTTTTGAAAAAACGGTGTTTTGTTTGCAACATACTCGAGTTGTTCAGCGAAAGCGCATCGATTTTGCACTCGAATATTGTTTTTCATTCCTATACATGCTCAAAAAAAGAAAAATTGCACAAGCGCTGTACTTTTTAATATCGGGAAACAGTGGGGATGAGTTTGATAAAACGAGACACGATTTAGAGAAGCTGCACAAACAACTCAGTAAAAAATATGGCATCGATACGTTTTATTTGGTATTTGCAGAAGATTTTGATAAACAAGAGATTCCATTTGAAGAGTATCCGCGAATCTTTGCTAAATTAAATGGCTTCTCTACTTATTTTAGTGAAATCGAAGGGTTTGGAAACAATTTGCTAGAAGTTATGGCTTCAGGTTTAATTCCAGTAGCATATACATATCCTGTGTTTTTGAGTGATATTAAAAAATATAATTTTAAGATTATCGCCTTGGATCATTTTGTCATTGATTTAGATTCGCAGTTACAATTATTGGAAGTTTTACAAAACCAACGGAAGCGAAAAATCTGGGTACAAAAAAATCTAAAAATTCTCGAGAAAAAATTAAATCATCGCATGATAAAACAAAAACTCACGCGTGCAATTATACGTAATACTGAAGACGAATCATTGAATGGTAAATGATCGCATGTTCAAAAAATCTTCTTTTACAATCTCTCGCAACTTCGGATTATATAAGAGTGCGGCAGGATGATACTGGGGAAAGACAAGGTATGTTTTTTTGTGGATAAGAATTTGGTGTTTTTGTCCATGTATTTTTGAAATTGTGTCAATGTTTTTCATGTTTGAAACATCAAAACCAGAGAGAACAAATTTTGTTGCAAAGTTTCCAAGTGTCACAATAATCTTTGGCTTAATACAATCAATTTGTCGCAATAAATATGGTGTGTGATTTCTCATTTGCTCTACTGTGGGGTTTGCGTTTTTTGGTGGTCGATATTTGAGAATGTTTGCAATGTATACCTCTTGTACTGATAAGCCGATGTGTCCTAATAATGCATCCAATTCTTTTCCTGCACGTCCGACAAATGGCTCTCCTGCCTGATCTTCTTTTGCACCTGGAGCTTCTCCAATAATGAGTATGGTTGCATGCGGGTTTCCTTTTCCAAAAACAAGGTTTGTTGCAGCGTCTTTTAGCGGGCAGTGCAGCTGTTCAAGAATGTCTGTTCGAATCTGCTCTAACGAATCCATGTATGTGTGAAGGCGTGTTTTTTTAAAAATGTTGAGTTTACTCACGCTTTATCTATTTTCAAAATAATTCCGACTGGACAGTGATCAGAACCAAAAACATCATCACGTATATACGCGTCCACTAAATACGGTTCGAGCGCTTGCGAGATAAGAAAGTAATCAATACGCCAGCCAATACCTTTTTGCCGTGCTTGAAACATGTACGACCACCAAGTATATTTAATGGTATCTGGATAGAGATGTCGAAATGTGTCAATAAAACCAGCAGCAAGCACATTTGTCATGCCTTCCCGTTCTTCATCTGTAAACCCAGCACTGCGTTTATTTGATTGTGGGTTTTTTAAATCAATTTCTTGGTGGGCAACATTAAGATCACCACAAATTACGACGGGTTTTGTCTTTTCAAGTGATTTTGCATATGTAAGAAAGTCAACATCCCATTCTTTTTGACGATATGTTAATCGCTCCAATCCTCTTTTCGAGTTCGGTGTATAGACATTGATCAGATAGAATGATTCATATTCGAGTGTAATAACGCGCCCTTCCGTGTCATGTTTTTCAATTGCAAGACCATAGACAGTGGAGAGTGGTTCTATTTTTGAAAATACTGCAACGCCACTGTATCCTTTTTTTTGTGCAGAATTCCAATAATGGTGGGGATACTCATCCAATAAAAGATCAACTTGATCAGGGTGGGCCTTTGTTTCTTGCAAGCAAATTATATCGGCTTGTTCACTTTTGATATAGTCAAGAAATCCCTTTTTGAGCACTGCGCGAATTCCGTTTACATTCCATGATATGAGTTTCATAGGAAAAACACAAACACAACATATTAAAAAGGTTACGTCTTATTACTTTCTATGTTAGTACTCCCAATACTTGGAATTTTGGTAAGTTATTTGATGCTTCGTGCGAGTACGGCGACAAAAAAGCAATTTTGTGACTTGATAAGGTGGTCCTCGTGCTCAAAAGCAGCAAAAGATTCTAGTGCGCGATTATTTTTTGGTATACATAATGCAAAGGTGGGTATTTTCTATTATATATTCATTATTTTAACAGAAGCAAATCAATATACTGCTTTGTCGATGATATCTGCCACGCTTGCTGTTGTGGTTAGTACCTATTTGGCGTATTTGCTCTGGAAAAAACGAAATTTATGTATTTTATGTTTGGCAGCCTATGTTATCAACCTTCTCATCTTTTTGGAAATTGTCTTTTCTTAGATTTTGATTAAATAATTGGTCGAAGGATGCGCTCAATATCTTGGATTGTTTTTGCAAGAGAAAGCTCTTCTCGAATTTTTGCTCCACCCTCAATACCTTTTGTAAAGTGCATGGCTTGATTTTTGATGCTGGAAAACAAAATTTGATATTTTTTTGCAAGCTCAAGATATTCAAAAAACTGCTCAACAGGATGTTTTGTATCATATGTACCTGTTTGCAAATAATCATTGATTTGTTTAAAGATATAGGGATTTCCAATAGCTCCTCGTGCAATCATTATAGCATCCACTCCGCTTTGATCCAATCGCTTCTTAAAACTTTCCGGTGTGAACACGTCACCATTTCCTATAACGGGAATGTCAACATGTTCCTTTACTTGTTTGATTATATCCCAGTTTGCTTGCCCACTATACCCTTGCTTTTGTGTTCGTCCGTGAATGGCAATTGCACTTGCACCAGCTTTTTGTACAAGCGTTGCAACTTCAAGTGCATTAATAGAATGGTCATCCACTCCGATTCGAATTTTTACTGTTACTGGTGTTTTTGTGCACGCAACAAGTTGGGAAATAAATTCATAAATAAGTTGTGGATTTTTGAGCATTTGACTGCCCGCACCTGTTTTAATCACTTTCCAAGCTGGGCAGCCGCAGTTCACATCAATAATATCAAATTGCTCTTCTAACATTTTGGCAGCTTGTGTGATATCAGTGACATTTGATCCAAATAATTGCACAGCAACGGGTTTTTCGCTTGAATCTCGCACAATCATACGCTGCGCACTTTTACTTTGACGAACAAGACCTGTTGAGCTGACAAATTCGGTATATGTCATTCCTGCGCCATATCGCTTTGCAAGTGTTCGAAATGCAACATCAGTAATTCCAGCCATCGGCGAGAGTAGTGCTGGTGAGTTTAATTTTGGAAACATTTGTGAAAAAAAGTAGAAATTATTTAAATGATTATGCTTTAAATCAAACCATGAATATACTTGATAAAATTCAAATAGCAATCGCTAAACCTGATCAGATTGCAACATTAGTCAAATCAGGACAAACTGGTTCAGCCATAGGATATTACGCAATTTTGCTTATATTTATGGTTGTTATGTCAACTATTGTAAGCGTAGTTTTGGGCTTAGCTTTAAGTTCTGTTATGGGTCCATTTGGCATTTTTGGTTCAACAACTGGTCAAGCAATTTTTGAAATTGCATTAATGCCCTTAACATATGGATTAGCGCTTGTTGGTTTTTTTATAGCTGCCGCAATTTTGCACGTTTTGTTACTTATTTTTGGTGCGCGTGGCGGTATTGAGAAAACGATTCAGTCCTATGCATATAGCTCAACACCAACCTTACTCTTTGGTTGGGTTCCTATTCTTGGTTGGGCTATTTGGGTGTGGTTCCTTGTTTTAATGATAATAACAAGTGCTAAAGTTCATGATATATCTATGTTACGTTCGGTGCTTGCGTTATTTGTCGTTCCGGCGATCATTTTAGCAATAATTGTCACAGGAATCTTCATACTTGCCTTTCTTGTATTTGGAGCAATGGGTGGTATTGGAATCTAAAAACATTTTTAAACAATTTTTTCTTTCCCTTTTTTTATGACAATACAAGTGTTATTATATTACAAATATGTACCCTTACAAAATCCGGAAGAGTTTGTTGAAAAAACAAAACAATTTTGCCAACAACGCGGCATTTTAGGTCGGATTCTTATTAGTGAGCAAGGTGTTAACGGAACATGCGCGGGAGAAAGAAAGGCAATTGACGCATATAAACAGTGGATGCAAAAGCACCCCGAATTTTCAGATATCTGGTTTAAAGAACAGACTGCGCCAAAAAACCCCTTTACAAAATGCTCCGTTCGTTATAGAAAGGAGTTAGTGACATTGCGACAAGGAAAAATCGATCCACAAAAAGGAGGCGAGCATGTGTCTGCACAGCAAGTTCATGAACTGGTGAAACAATATGGTGATGATGTGGTCTTTTTTGATGCCAGAAATGAAATTGAGTCGCGCATTGGAAGATTCAAAAATGCAATTTGTCCAGATATTAAGACGTTTCGTGAAATTCCTCAAATCATTAAAGAATATGCGCCAAAATTGAAAAATAAAAAAGTGATTATGTACTGCACAGGCGGCATACGCTGTGAGACTGCAAGTGTACTCTTAAAACAACAAGGCGTTGAGGATGTGTATCAAATTGATGGCGGTATTTACAATTATTGCCAGACATATCCTGATGGTTTATTTGAAGGGACTTGTTATGTTTTTGATGAGCGCATGCAAATTGGCTTTGGCAAGCAAAATGCGGTGCTTTTAGAGGATGATGTGAGTGAAGAAAAAATCATATCTGCGTGTGAATTCTGTCAGAAAAAAACTGCGCGTGTAATAAACGATGAGCGTTATTTAGAGCGTGTGCAGCGTGTTTGTTGTAACGACTGTGATGCCAAGCTTGATATTTCCCGTATTCGTACAAAACAAGAACGACAAGTATTACTCGCTCAACACAAATAGTTCCAGTGAGTCGAGTATTCTATTTTTAAAATCCTCAAAATCTTCAACTTTACAAATTGCACCGGCTGCAGGTATATGACCGCCACCATTGGACTGATCAAAATCTTTTGCAACAAATTGTGCAAGCTCGCCTAAATGATGGGTTCTCGCGTTTGATCGAAGGCTGATATGATAAAATCCATCTCCAGCATCTTGATAGAAAAACCAGATGTATTGTGGGTGTAAATAAGAGACTATTGAGGAGCAAATACTTGAGAGTTTATATTTTCCAAATATTTGATACATGCGCACACCTTTATATTCTTTTGATTTATCAAATGCGCTTTTTAGAACAGACTCGAAAAGTTGTAATTGCTCTTTATATTGATCTTCAAAGCCAAGCATTTGCTCGATACTTGTAGCTTGCAAATACGCATCAAAGACTGCTTGTACTTGTGCGCCACTGGCACTTGCAGCAAAGCCAACAATATTAGCGAATCGTCCATTGGGTGTATAAAAAAATGAGTCCCGGTTTTCTCCAACCAAAACGTGTTGTTTTTCTAAAAGCGCTTTGACATAGTCAGACCACTCGATGATGTTCATATCCCCAATCATCCCTGCTGCAATTTTCCACTCAACATGTGTTATATCAACCATGTGGGAGCAAACATCATAGACAAATTTTGCGCAACAATATTGTGATGGATTATCGCACTGTGCACTATTAGTTGGATGAATGAATAGTCGCTTCTTTTGTCCATCGTGTACATCATATTGTTGTGTTGCATTAAAATGATGGTCTATAATGATAAGGTTAAATGGAAATGTGCTCAATTGTTCTTCTTCTAAGAATCGCCAGGATATGGGTTCAAAATCAACACAAATAATTGTTTGTACACCTTGGCTCAAAAAATCTTCTTGTTGTTCTTTTTTAAATACTGGTGTATCTTTTGTTTTTGGTTTGGTGATAATCGTTTCAAACCCGAGTTTTTGTAATGTTTCATACATACTAATCCCTGCACAAAGCCCGTCGGCATCATCATCATATGCGAGCACAACGGGTGCATGTTTTTGTTGTGTCTGTAAAAACGATTGTAATTGTGTTATTCTTGTTGTATCTGTAATAGTAAAAGGCATGTCTGTGTAAAAAATATGTTTGTTTATAAGTGTTTGGGATTGGGTGGTTTAAGAATTTTAGAGATGGATTATTATTATGATTCCACTAGGATCTTAATTTTTTAACCTCGGCTTTAATCATTTGTACGATTTCAGGGAATTCAGATATTTTAAAATGTCCATTTTTACTCTCATAAATTTTAAAATTTGCATTCTTTAATTTTTTCTTGAATTTTTGAGCATGAGAGACGGGAACCACATTATCATCTTTTGAAAATAATAGATACAGGTTTTTAGAATTTTTCTCGAGTAATGACAGATCTCTTTTCAATTTAAATCCACCGACTAGATCTTCACTTGGCAAACTATTATCGTAAGGCGGACAGATTAAATATGTGGCTAATATTTTTTTTGGAAATGTATGCTCTGATAAATACTTTGCGAGAAAGGTTCCTCCTAAAGAACTGCCGATTAGAATAATATTGTTTTTTAACTGAGGAAAATGTCGTTCTAAATGAATTTTCCACTCATCATATTTGGCGTTTTCAGCTAAGGGCATCCGTGGCTTAATAATTTCAAAATTTTTGCCGAGATTTTTCTTAAAAAAATCTTCGTGCCAACGAATTTTTTCTTCAATTGAAATTTCACGAGTTTGTAAGTATTTCAGATAATCTTTTTTACTTTTGAAAGTCATTCCTCCATGAATAAATAATATCTGAATTTTTTCTTTCATGTTATTTTTAAAGTAATTTTGTTTTATTAAGCTATCGAAAAGGTTTTTTTATCTCTTACGTGCTCATTCACATGCGTACGTAAAAAGTCTACTTTTTCTTAATTTTTGATAAATTTTGGTAAAAACCGAAAGATTAATATATATCTAATAT
>JBLKOU010000053.1:0-6585 GCA_047603125.1 Candidatus Woesearchaeota archaeon
ATGAAAATAAATTGGGTTTGGTTGATCTGATTTGAAAATGACACATGTGATGACTTCGTCATATAATTCTTTTGCTGTGCAAAATTCGTGGACGCCTTTGTATATTCTTTTCTGATGCATTGAAAGCAATTGTTCCAAAGAGAATACAGGGGAAGTACTTCGTCCATTTTTCATATGTTTATGGGCTTCTCGATGGCTGTGGACATATTCTCCCAAAGGTTGCGAGAGGTATGCGAGGTGTTCTTGATTCATGCTTATCGGGGTTCTCGCACCCTTTATATAATTTACTACTCGATAATGGTTATTCTCTATGATATGGCCTATTCTCGTGAATCATTTTTGCTCGATATAGTTGTTCTGCAAGAAAAAGTGTTGCCATTTCATGAGTGAATGTCATCTTTGAGAGTGAAATAATTGTTTTTTTGTGTTTTTGTTCTTTTGTAAACCCATCAGTTGGGCCTATGATGAATCGCGTGTTTGGTTGTACGAGTTTACTCAATTCTTTTGAGCTTATTTTCTTGCCATCTTCGCTTAAGAGAATGCAGTTTTGTGTGTCTTGTGGGAGATTTTTTATGTGGATGACTTTTGTTTTTGTTCGTTTGCAATAATAGTCTAGACCTTCTTTTATCCAAGGCGCTTTTACTTTTTCAAAGACGAGTATTTCTGGCATATGTGGAAGGTAGGTATTTTGAGGTTTATAAAAATATATGTGCAACTACCAAGTATCGAAAATATTGATACTTTTTTATACAACAATAAACTTTGCATCAGGGCGAGTCATCGCCATACCACAGTGAAATGGAATTTCTCCTGTTTGTGTTGGTGTAAACTCAATTTCTAGTTGGTTACCGACCATTTCAGTTATACCAAGACGTGGTGCCATGATGACGCGAGTACATCCTATTGCGCGCGTTCCATCAATCTGCCATTTGACAGGAATATCTTTTTGTAAATAAAATTGGTGCGGAATATAATTAATACCGTCCACGCTCATTTTAACAATTTGATATCCATCAACGACTGGAACAAACATATCAGGTGTTATATCTCCTACAGGAGTCGATGTTGATGAAGGTAGGGTGATACCTAAAAGCGTTGCGCTAGGAAGAAGCAGCGATATACCGATTACAACAATAATGCTGGCAGCAATTGCATTGACTCGTTGTCGAACAATTCCGCTAATTGTTGTTTGTATAAAACCAATACCAAGAAGCGCTGGCGTTGAGCCTATTGCAAAGAACAAAAGAAGCATTGCTGAGAGCGTAGGATTTCCCGTTGTCATGGCATAGAGTTGCAATGCTTGCGTGAATCCACAAGGGAAAAAAAAGGATGCTACTCCTGTGATACTTGCTTGTTTTTTTGAGCTTGTGTTCATTTGAGACAAAAAGGAACTATCAACTCCAAATCGTAAAATTGGTGGGAGTATGGAGAGCAGTTGCAATCCGATAATAATTAAAAATACTGCCAATATAAATGTGATAAGTCCGCTCACTGTTGGATTGATATGAAAAAACGATCCAATATAACCAAGAGCAAATCCAAGCGTTGTAAATGTTGCTACGCGAGTAATATTAAATATTGCGTGAAATGTTGTTTGCTCAAACTTTGGAAGCTTGGATGAAAGTGCAAGGACAACTCCTCCAGTCACAGCTAGACAAGTAGAAATGGATGCAAAAATACCCATTAAGAGTGCTGTTGAGGGAGTGATTTGGGACAGATTCACAAAGGACTCTAAATTGGTTATTTTCATAATACTATAAATTGCAAGTACGAGTACAACACCGATAAAAATTTCTTTATATGGGATTTCTCTTCTTGTCGTCAGTGTATATTCAGTTCCATCGAGGCATTGCTGCAATTGACGCTGTGTGAGTGGTTTTTTTAATTCCAGTTCAATAGTTGAGCCGGAAAACGAAATCCGTTTGATTTTCTTTTCTTGCTCAAATCTCTCTTTTATGAGTTTTTCACAGCTTGCACAATGCATACCTTTTACGTAATATGTTTTTTTCATAATCGTAACCTCATTTTTAATAAGAGCGAATTTAGGACGACACTTACAGAGCTAAACGCCATTGCTCCTCCTGCAAGAATAGGATTGAGTGTCCAGCCAAAAAATGGATAGAACACCCCTGCTGCAATTGGAATAAGCGAAACATTGTAAATAAACGCCCAAAATAAATTTTGATATACTGTGGACATGGTTTTTTTGGTTAATGTCATCATTTGCACAAGGCTTTGGAGGTTTCCATTCATTAACACAATTGAACCAGATTCAATTGCAACATCTGTTCCTGTGCCCATTGCAATTCCAACATCTGCAGTCGCTAGTGCGGGAGCATCATTAATTCCATCTCCGACCATTGCAGTGACACCTTGTTTTTTGAGTTTTTCAATGTGGTCTGCTTTTTCATCTGGTTTAACATTTGCAAAATACGTTTGTATTCCTGCTTGTTTACAGATTGCTTTTGCAACGTATTGGTTGTCTCCAGTAATTAAGACGGTTTGAATATGTCTTTGATGAAGTTTTTTAATAACGCTTGCAGCTTCAGGTTTAATGATATCGGCAATAGCAATAAGCGCAAGTAGCTTTTTATCTTGTACGAGTGCGAGCACTGTTTTTGCCTGTTCTTCGAGTGTTTTTGCTTGTGCTTCTTGCTCCTTAGAAAGTGTTGCATGTGTGCGCGTGACAATGGTGTACGTTTTTGTTGCAATTTTGGCACTCACACCTTTTCCTGTTTGTGTTTGAAAATTCGTTGTTTGTAAGAGTGGTTTTGTATTTTTCTCAACAATGGCTTTTGCTAAAGGATGCTCGGATTGTGATTCGATACTTGCACTAATTTGCAGGGCATCATCTTTTGTAAATGAAACAACATCAGTTACTTGGGGTTTACCTTGTGTTATTGTGCCTGTTTTATCAAATGCAATGATTTGTATGTTTTTGGCTTTTTGTAACGCGTCACCACCTTTCACGAGAATACCATTTTTGGCTCCTAAGCCTGTTCCAACCATGAGTGCTGTTGGTGTTGCAAGTCCGAGTGCGCAAGGGCAAGCAATAACAAGGACGGTGACGGCGCTGATAAGTGCAAATTCAAGGGAGCCTGTTGTAAAAAACCATATGGTGAAGGTTAATAATGAGATGATAAGGACGATAGGGACAAACACACTAGAAATTTTATCAACAATTTTTTGAATGGGTGCTTGTCGAGCCTGTGCTTGTTCGACAAGCGTGATTATTTTGGAGAGAATTGTTTTTTCTCCAGTTGCTGTGACTTTCATTTCAAAACTACTTGCGGTGTTCATTGTTGCGCCAATGACCTTGCTTTTGACTGTTTTTGTCACAGGAATACTCTCACCCGTGAGCATACTCTCATCAATAACTCCTTCTCCTTTTGTGATGACTCCATCACAGGGAATGGTTGATGCGGGTTTGACAAGAAGTATGTCTCCTTGCTTAATTTCTTCGATAGGGATAACTACTTGTTTATTATCAACAATTTTAATTGCTTGCTTTGCTCCAAGATTCATTATTTGCTCAATTGCTTTTGACGTATGAAGTTTTGCACGAAGCTCAAGCATGCGTCCAAGTAAAATGAGTGTGATAATGACTGCTGCTGCTTCAAAATAAAAATGCATTTCGCCAATCAGAAGTAAATAAATACTAAAAAAATACGCCGCGCTCGTACCTAAGGCAACAAGTGTGTCCATGTTTGCTGATTTTCGTTTGAGTGCGCCTATAGAGCCTGTATAAAATTGCCATCCTGCATAAAACTGAACTGGTGTTGCAAAGAGTAATTGCATCCATCCGTCCATGATTGGAAAAATCATAGAAAATACAACCAAGGGTGCAGTAAGGATGCTACTTAATATGACAAGATTTCGAAGTTTGTGTAGCTGTTCCTTTTGCTCATTTTTTTCTCCAGAGGCAACATCATATCCTTGTTTTTTAATTATTGAGACGATTTGTTCTTTTGTAATATGTTTGGGGTCATACTGAATGGTTGCTTTATTGGTAGCGATGCTCACCGAGGAATGCTCGATTGCTTGTTGTTTGTCGAGTGCGTTTTGAATGACTGCGCTACAACTGGCACAATGCATGCCTTTTATGGTTAAATTGATAGTTTTCATTACAATTACAATATTTGTAATAATATTTAAATAGTCGTGTAATTTTATAACATTGTGAAAAAAGATCAATTTTGGACAGGATTTTTCCTAGCACTGCTCAGTTTTATCGCTCTTGTGTCAGTATTAATTGCCATATTAACATATACGCATAACCATGTCTTGCAATCTTGGCCGGTGCTATCATTTTTGGTTCAATACCATCTGTGGATTATGCTTTTTAGTATTTTTATTGCACTTATGTATGGGTTTACTATATCATTTGTGCTCCAACGTCGTGTTCGTCAAGAGCAACTTGTTTCAAAAAAATTATTGGAAATTATTTTGCTTTTTTTGAACACAGATGAACGCAGAGTTATCACTCACTTACTCGAGCATAAAGGACACTCAACACAAGCCTCCATTGCACGAATAGAAGGGATGGGTGGGGTGAAGGCGCTTCGAACTGTGCAAAAAATGAAAGAAAAGTCTCTCGTACGTATAACAAAAGAAGGGAAAGTACGCCATGTGCATCTTAAAAAACAAATTGCGACATTGCTTAGCCAGTAGGAAAATATTTAGGGTAATCGTATGATGTGAGGATGGTTGTGCCTTCTAAGGTTTTTTGTGTTTCCAGTTTGAGTGCGCGCTCTTGTGGTAAGAGTTCTCGTGGGAAAAAAAGAGGTTTGCCTGTGGTTTGTTTTTGTGTCCATGCGCCAATATATGCGGTGATGTTTTGGTCAAGTATTGACGGCTGCGGCCCATAAAATAGAATGGATTGAATAGTTGTGTTTCTCCACGGCCGAACATAGAGTTTTGTTTGAATAACCCATTCTGAAATATTTTCTTTGTTTTGTCCTACATATCGGGATTCTTGTCCTAATACTTTACAAGGAACTGAAATGAGAAGTGTTCTTGGATCTTTTGGCTGTGGTTCGTTTGCTATCGTGGGTCGTTCGCTTTGTATAGATGCAACTCGTTTTTCAAGTGGGTTTAAATCCATACTTTGAGGAAATTTCATTCTCTTTATATGAATTTTGGTGATAGAAAAATAAGAGATTTTTTAAACGTCTTCGTAGTATACTTGCTTTATGAAACAAGCACAAGCACAATTTCAAAAAAAAGAAATTATTGCAGTCGATTGTGATGCTGCCCGTCAACTTCATCAATCTGGTTTTGGTGTGAAGGGACCGAAAGGGAGTGTCTTTTTCTCTCTTGTTGAATCGTTATATTTAATGGAAAAAGGAAAGCTTAGTGTGCGTTCGAAAAGAAAAGACTATGAGTTTGATGATTTGTTTGTCAAGTTGCGACGCAAAGAATTATATGTTGTTTACAAAAAACTTCGTGACGCGGGACATAAAGTTCATTCCGGACTAAAATTTGGCGGGGATTTTCGTGTGTATGAGAAGGGAAGTGTGGTTGGCAAAGATCATGCAAAATGGATTGTTCATGCGGTAAACGATTCGCAACGTTTTACGTGGAAAGAATTTGCTGCACTTGCACGCGTTGCACACTCAACAAGAAAACATGTTTTATTTGGCGTTGTTGATAGTGAGTATGATGTTACCTTCTTTGATGTCGACTGGAAGCGCGTGTCCTAAATTCTACTTTATTGTCGAAATAGTGAAATGCTTCGCTAAATAAGTATGCTGCGCCAGCAATACCTGCGCCGTAAAGAATGAGGGGTGTTGGGTTTTTTGCAATCGCTATTACGAGTGTTCCTGTTGCGCCAATTCTATATGCTGCTTGTTTTACTACGTCTAATTGAGGTCTTTCGAGTTGTTTGATATCGTTTGCAGTATAGAATTGTCTCATTTCCTGCAGGATTGGGAGATTTTCAAGGCCCACATTGTTTTTGGGTTTTAGCGATAGTATTTAATATATGCGTTGTCATTTATATGAGACTACGAATGACAACTTGTTATGTATGTAGTCGGCGACAAAAGAAAAAGATATAAATGAGTAGCTCTTCGTTTACTTCATGTTATCAATACCTGAACGAAAATTAATTGTCAAGTTACACAGACAAGGAAAGAAACAAGTTGAGATTTCTCAACTTGTTGGATGTGCACAATCGGTTGTGCATAGATGGATTAGTCGAAATAAAGTGCGAGAAGATTTCGCATCTAGACCAAAATCTGGACGACCAACTAAACTGAAACAATCAGTAATTACTGAGCTAAAGACTAAGCTTAAAAATAAAATTGAGCAAAAAAATGCTCAATTTGGTTCTATTACAACAAAAGAAATCAGAGAATTTATTCACCAAGAAATTGGTGAACTATATTCAATAAGACATGTAGAGAGAATCATGCATAAAATGGGATTTTCTCTCATTACGCCACGTACAATGCACACTAAACATGACCAAAAAGCAGCTGATACATTCCGAGAGGAATTTAAAAAAAAGGGAACTTTGCATAATTCGATATATTAATATATTTGAAGTACTCAAATTGTTTGAGGTATGCCAAAATGAATACA
>JBLKOU010000054.1:0-6584 GCA_047603125.1 Candidatus Woesearchaeota archaeon
CAATAGATCCTGCGCAAGTTGTCTATTTATGGGGGAACGGTTCGTTTGGTGAGTGTATTGCCTGTAATAATACGCACGGGGTACAGCAACGTTCCATTTTTTGTTACATTAATGGTACGGATGCAATTGTCTCACAGACGAATTGTCAAAATTTGCCTGCGCCGAATCAATTTCAAACTTGTGAGCTGGATAGCACATTTAATCAAACAATGTTTCGAAAGGAACCTGATTTCTATTTTGTAATAAATAATTCAAATGCGCGTGTGCAAATGGCAAATGAATCAATTTTTTATTCTCTTAATGTGAACTTTGACACTATCTTTTCTCGAAAATACTCGGCGTCTGAAAATCCCTATGTATGTACAGGGGATAATGTTTTGTTTTATGGAAGTGGGAAAACAAATGCGAAGGTACAATTTACAAATACAACTTGGACACTTCCTGTTAGTTGGCCTGAAGAATATCCGTATTCTCCTGAGGGTTATGAGTATGCGTATTGCTATGGGGATTTACAATGCCAAGTTCGTGTTGGATTATGCCGGCCTGATGAGCGTGCAATTGTATCTGTTTCGGGATTTACCAATGCAAAGGTGGAGAGTCCAAACAGAGGAAATTATCCATATCGTTTGTGCTGTACAACAGAATTTTTACACAACCCTGCAATTTGTCAATATATGGAGTGATGAGTTGTTATACTTAGTAGCGGGTTCTTTGAGCATTTGATGATTTTGTTTTTCAATGGCTGCAATTTCTTTTTTTAAAAAAGGTATGTCTATTGTGATGATATTCCATATAACGTGTAAGTCAATGCCAAAATAATGATGAATCATCTTGTCTCGGGTTCTTGCAATCTGACTCCAGGGGATGTCGGGATATTTTTTTTGTACCTTTGAAGAAATTTGTTTTACTGCTTTTCCTATAATTTCAATCTCTCGAATAGTTGCACTTTGAACAATTCGCTTTTCTAAAAATTCGGTTTTTTTCATTGATTGCGTGAATTCTTCAATGGCGGCTATGCTTTCTTTAATGTGGTGCAAGTACACAGTATCCGTTTTCATAGTATTTGCACCTGTTCTTGCATCATTTGTGTTTTTAGTATTGGGCTGATACTGTTATAGGTGAGAAGGTCAATCTTTCTTTTGAGTGCTTTTTCTAATTCTTGTTCTATTTTGGCTAGTGCAAAACCGAAATTTTTTGGGGGTTGTATAACAATGTCAATATCGCTTGTCTTTTTTTGCTCAAGGCGAGCAAAACTTCCAGCAATGCTTGCCTTTTGTACTTGATATTTTTCTAATATGTGTTTTGTCGTGTGAATAATTTTTTCTAACTCATTTTGCTTTGCAAGTATTTGATCTGCTTTTCTCACTGCTCGTGCAAGTTGGAAGGTTGTAAGATTTTTCCCTAAGTATATTCTTCGTTTTTTTACTGAATTTTGAAAGCGAACGGAGTGTGCTCTATAAAAATAATCGGTCTGATTTCTGGTTTTTCTTTCAACATATGCCATGTGTATTTGTACGTCTACATTCTTTAAAACATTTCTAGTGATTTTTTTGAAAGATTTTCCATTTGTTTTGCCAAGAATTTTATAAATACATTCTTTTTTCACTAGGATATGAGCATACAAACAATCTTTTCAGGATATCATCTTGTCTTTACAAATCGATGTAATGATGCGATTAAACAAGCGTTGGATATTGCTAAAAGGAGGGGATTTACAAGTGTTGGTATTCAAGATGAAGGTGGTTGGTTTTTGTATGAAAAGTTTGCTAAACAACGGGGTTTTGATGTATATGAAATTCCGACAAATGAAGGTAAACTTGCGCGAGATTCTATTCGACCAAATACAGTCGTGTTATCACATACGCTTTGTGGATATGCGATTTTAGATGATGCACAGCTTATTCGTCAACACTGTGATGCGCATGGGTGTTTATACATTGAAGATGTATGCGGTTGTCCACAAGTTTCACATTTTGGTCATATGGTCGTGTGTAGTTTTGGTCGTGCAAAACCACTTTCAATAGGACATGGTGGCGTTCTTGCGTGCGAACAAAAAGACTGGTGCGAGGGTGCTGATTCGTCTGTTGTCGATATGGAGGCACTAACTTATAGTGTTGTGCAGCTTCCGGAAAAACTCATTCGTGCGCAAACATTGATTGCAAAGATGAAAAAGGATTTGTCTTCTTATGAGCTTCGTGCTGATTCGCATGCGTTGGTTTTGATTGTTTTTTTTGAAACTGATGCGCAAAAGGAAAAAATAATTTCGTATTGTCAAACTCACTCATATCCCTTTGAGCTTTGTCCGCGCTATATTCGAACAAATAAGCCTGCGGTGAGTATTGAAGTGAAGCGATTGTTGTGATTTTAGATTATTCCTCCGGGTGTTGGGCATCTCGTGCCAATTTATAAATAATCCTCTAAGTTAGAAAATATTTGTAAATTAAATGGATTATTTTGCAAAAGTTTTTAAATTATAGCCACTTTCTACTCTCTATGATTCAAAGAGAGATATATCCGAAACTGCAAAAATTATATCAAAAACCTGATATTTTGGCGCTAGTGGGCTCAAGACGGGTCGGAAAAACTACGTTGATGCATTTGCTATTTGAAGCAGAAACACGACAAAAAGAGTTTCTTTCTTTTGATGATCAAGAGGTATTAAGTTTATTTCAAACCAATATTAAGGAGTTTGCCAATTTGTATGTACAACCAAATAGTGTCCTTTTTATAGACGAGTTTCAGTATGCAAAAGAAGGTGGCAAGCAACTAAAGTATTTGTATGATACATACGATATAAAAGTAGTAATTTCAGGATCATCATCCCCCGAATTAACAATTCAATCCTTGAGTTATTTGGTGGGGAGAGTTTTTATCGTAACTATTTATCCCCTAACTTTTAAAGAATTCCTCAAATATAAAGAAAAAAAGTATTTGCCGATCTTAAAAAATCCTACAAAGCAAACGATTCCATTAATACAAAGTTATTTTGAGGAATATTTGCAATTTGGAGGATATCCTCAAGTTGTTTTGGAAAAAACGACGAGTGAAAAGATTCAGCGATTAAAACAGATTGTAAATACCTATTTACTTAAAGAGATTCGCGATATTTTGCAGTATAAAGATTCAGTATTATTTGAAAGGTTTCTCAAAGTACTTGCGTTGCAAGAAGGAGGCGTTTTAAATAAGTCTAAATTAAGTTCACTTCTTGATATTCATATTCATAAGGTGACTGAAATACTACATGTGCTAGAACAAACATTTATTATAACACAATTACAGCCGTATCAAAATACAAAAATAAAAGAACTTATTAAATCTGCGAAATTATATTTTCAAGACAGCGGTTTTAGAAATGTCTTACTTAACAATTTCAATACAATTCATCAAAGAATTGATAAGGGTGTTATTTATGAACAATTTATTTTACAGACATTAAAGCAATCAGAAAAATCAATGAAATTTTATAATTATAAAAATAGCAGCGAAGTTGATTTTTTATTAGATGATTTGCCAATAGAGGTTAAATCACATATTTCTGCTGCAAAAATAGAACGAGGGTTTTATTCTTATTTAGATAAATTTAATCCTCGTAGTGCAATTGTGTTTAATGAGAATATTATCGAGGATATAACAGTTAACCGGACGAGAGTCGAGTTCAAACACTTTTTTTCTGTATTTTCTGTTATTGAGTAGATGTTGTAATCTGAATTACTTTTTAGATTTTTATAAAAAGGTGCGGGGATTCTTATTATTGAGAGTTTCGCGGGTATAATACCCCTGACTTCAGTCCGCAAACTCTCAATTCAAAAGTTCGCGATTACGTGAAAAGCGCAATATCCTGCTCCTTTAGGGTAGGGATACCTGGAAAACTTTTTAGTTTTCTGGGTTTGAAAAATTTGTGTTTTTCAATTAGCTTTGAGCAGCGAACTTTTGTTATTTCAAAACTACGCATTTTCTATTTCGGCACGGAGTTGCGCAACACGAGAATAACGAGTTGTTTTCTGCTTAGCTAATTTGAGTACTTTTTCTCCATATTCGGGACGTAATTGAGGCTCCAATAATATCAACCAAAACATTTAAATAAAAATACGTATATACGTATATCTATGGTATCGATTACTCTTGGTGTGGATGAGCAAACAAGAAAACTCATGAAGAAGTTTTCGCATGTTAATTGGTCAGGTTTTGTTAGAGATGCGATTCGAGAAAAGACTTCCCGGCTTTCAAAAAAAGAAGAGCTTCTTGCTAAGCTTCGTGGTGAATCTGTTAATCAGGATGTTATTTTAGGGAAAAAGGTCAACGAGTCAGTTGCAAAGCGATTAAAAAAGGAGAATTTGTTGTGAAGATAATTGCGGATGCCAATGTGTTATTTTCCCTTGTAAAAGAAGGTAGTGTGACTGAGAGAATTGTTTCTGATTTTCGTTTACAAATATATTCTGTTGATTTTGTTTTAGAGGAATTGAAAAATCACGAAGATGTGCTTTTGCGAAAAAGTGGTTTGCAATCATTTGCACAAGTGGAATCTGTTCTAAAAAAACGGGTCATATTTGTACGGGCTGCTGACTTAAAAAAGGAACTAAAAAAAATACATGCGCTTGTTTGCGATGAAAAAGACCTGATCTATTTTGCATTGGCTGAAAAATTACAATTACTTATTTGGTCCAATGATAAACACTTTAAAGAACAGACTCTTTTTGATGTGGTGACAACAAAAGAACTCTTAGAATTATTATTTTAGTTTACTCAACAAGAACATTTTGTGTGACTGCTTGTCCAGGCATTCCTTTTTCAAATAATGCTCGAACTGCGCCACTGTTTCCATGTGCGCCTGTTATTTTTCCAACGATTTTTTTTCCAGTTTGAGTTGTAAATGTAACTGTTTTTCCCACAAACTTTTGTGCCTCGTCTTTCGATTGACAACCCTTTGGTTGGAGAATCATTTGATTTGGTGTTTGTGTTGTTCTTCCTCGTCGAAAACTCACGATTGTTGCGTTCATAGTCGCTATGGAATAATGAGGGGTTTAAAAAGCTTTCTGAATGAGTATCGAAATATTTATAAGGACATCTTTGCAAAAAAGCAGTATGTTTAATGAATTGCTTTTAATACCGGCGGTGGCAATGGGTTTGCTCATTAGTATTCTTGAAATCATTTTTGTTCGTCAAGATGAGCGGGGAATGCATTGGTTAACGCATGGCCTTCATGCAGTTCCGACATGTGTGATTTTTACGCTTATTGCAATGAATGTTCCGGTGGTCATTGAATATCTCAATATTGCCTTTTTGCAAGGAACTTTTGCAACATATGCAATTCCAATTGGTATTGGGTTGGTTGCGGCAATTAAAGTAAAAGCAGCAGCAGCATTAACTCGCGGTGGTCGAATTGGTGAGTCGATGCATCATGCACTCATTATTGGTGCGCTTATTGGCGCATCTCCATTCATTTGGGAATATGCACTAGCAGATATTGTTGGGCCGTATTTACCGTTCTAATTTCATAAAACTATTTAAATGGTTATATGTGTGTATTGAGTAGGGGTTTTGATGTGAAAGTAGGGGTGTTCCTTGTTATACTAGTAGTAAGCATGTCTATGGCATTTGCGACATTATATCCGCCCGTTGGGCATCAGAATTATTCTGCTTCTAATACACTTACGGGAGATGGGTCAATTCCAAATCCGGGTGAGCGCGCAAGTCGTGTTTGGGTTGATGTGAATGGAACGACGGGTACATTTCAAGAAGCGATTGATCATGGTTATTTTATTTCTAAAAATGCGCAAGGGGAATTTACTTTTTTTAATTTGTCAGGGGATCAAGGTTCTTTGCTAGTGACTGGTGTCAGCGGCAGTCCTGAACTGCGATTTTTTGAAGCGATGGAAGGTCATCGTGCGAATATCGTTCGAGATGTTATGGGTCTTGGGTTTGGTGTTTCTGCAGATGGCTCTGATCCGGGGTATAATCACTTGTTTATTACAAATACTGGTCGCGTCGGAATAAATACAACAGGTCCAGCAGGTACGCTTGATATTGCAGGAACGCTTTGTATTGCAGGGGACTGTCGTGCTGCGTGGCCCGATGGATTTGCAGAGAGTGGTGCAGTTGCAGGGACGGGAAATACAAATTATATTGCACGATGGTTAAATAATACACATCTTGGTGTTGGTTCGCTCTATGACAATGGTACGTATGTTGCAATCGGGACGGAAACACCGGCTGCTCGGTTTACGGTGCATAATGGTGCGATTCTAGCAACAGGTACGACTGGTTCAACTCCTGTTTCAGGTTCTGGAACACGTTTGATGTGGATACCTGAAAAAGCTGCGTTTCGGGCTGGGGAAGTGGATGGTAATCAATGGGATGATAGCAATATTGGTCCGCGAAGTATTGCGCTAGGGCAGAATGTCAGAGCATCGGGCGTTAATAGTTTGGCATTAGGAACAAATACAGTTGCCAGTAGCGATGAGAGCACTGCGTTTGGTTCAGATACAACTGCGAGTAATATTATTAGTACTGCTTTTGGCTATCAAACAACGGCTTCTGGCGCTATGAGTACTGCATTTGGTTCGGGCACGACTGCAAGTGGCTCT
>JBLKOU010000055.1:0-6384 GCA_047603125.1 Candidatus Woesearchaeota archaeon
GCCGCAATTTATTCCCAGTCAAATCCGTGTAAGGAAATGGGATGACAACTATATCTTTTTGATTATACATCGTTCCAAATTTCATCCACAGAATTATCCCATTCTTTTTTGAGAACTTCTTGCGATGCCAACATTGTTAAAGCACCTTCATTATTTTCCAAAGAATCTAACTCGTCCAAGCGCTTTTTGATGGTTTTTCTCACAAATTCACTCCATCTAATATCTGAGTGAGCTTTCATGCGCTTATATACCGCAGAATCTATTGCAAGGGTTATGTTTGTCATAAATAAGTGAATTCACTTATTTTTTATAAAGTTTTGCGTCTTTTTCTTGAAATTCTTTCGGATTTTTTTCGTGAAAGTATATTAAAGGTACGAACACCTTTACACGCATGCATAAAGACGTTTTACCAGATTTAAAAAGTAAAATCCACACCATTCGTGAAAAGCAAGTCATGCTTGATAGAGATTTGGCTGAGATGTATGGAGTGGAGACGAGAGTCTTAAATCAGACTGTTAAAAGAAATATAGAACGTTTTCCAGAGGAATTTTGCTTTCAATTAAGTAGTGATGAGTACAATATACTATACTCCTTTAATAAACAGAACTTGAAATCACAAAATGTGACATCAAGTTGGGGAGGAATTAGAAAATTACCTTACGCTTTTACAGAACAAGGGGTTTCAATGCTCTCCGCTGTTTTAAAAAGCAAAAAAGCAATTCAAATCAGCATTCAAATAATAAAAGCATTCGTTGCAATGCGACATTTCTTACTAAAAAATGCAAATATCTTTGCTCGATTAGACTCTGTAGAGCGTAAACAAATTGAATATCAAATTAAGAGTGATGATAATTTCACTAAACTCTTCACCGCACTAGAAAGTAAGCAATTAACCCCAAATCAAGGCATTTTCTATGATGGGCAGATTTATGATGGCCCTTGAGAAAAAAATAAAGTTGAAATTCAAGCATCGAGGAGAATAATGCATTGGACAAATGTGCACGAAGTATTTAAATACCGATATAGGTTTACTAGTATGATGTCAAAAGAAAAAGCAGTAAGATTATTTCAAGATAAGAAAGTAAGAGTTCATTGGGACCAGGATAAAGAAAAATGGTTTTTTTCTATTGTTGATGTAATAGGTATATTAACAGAAAGTCCAAATGCTAGAAAGTATTGGAGTGTCTTAAAAAATAGACTAAAAAATGAAGGAAATCAGTTGGCTACAGATTGTAGTCAACTGAAACTTTTATCTTCAGATGGAAAATATTACAAAACAGATGTAGCAGATACTGAACAATTATTAAGATTAATACAATCAATTCCATCCAAAAATGCAGAACCGTTTAAATTATGGCTTGCAAAAGTTGGAAATGAAAGAATTGATGAAACAGAAGATCCCGAAATTGCCATAAACAGGGCATTAGAGACATATAAAAGAAAAGGTTATTCTAATGAGTGGATTAATCAACGTTTGAAATCAATCGATATTAGAAAAGAACTGACAGAGGAGTGGCAAAGAAGTGGTATTCAAAAACAGACTGATTTTGCAATCCTTACAAACGAGATTACTAAAGCATGGTCTGGAAAAACGGTTAAGGAATATAAAAAGCTTAAAGATCTTAAGAAAGAAAATTTAAAAGATAATATGAGTAACATGGAATTGGTTTTAAATATGCTTGCAGAAGTAAGCACAAAAGAGATATCTAAGTCTAAAAATCCTAAAACATTTGACGAAAGCAGAATTGTCGCGAAGGAAGGCGGTTCAATAGCAGGAAATGCCAGACAAGAGATTGAGAAAGAAACGAGGAAAAGTATAATTAGCTCCAAAAATAACTTAAATCAAAAAAAGAAAATTAATTGAACATGAGGTGAATTTTAGTAAAAGAGTTACGTAAGATCAAACTAAACATACTAAAAAACCTTCAACTTACATGAAATTCTTTCGGATTTTTTTCGTGAAAGTATATCAAAGATGCCGATCCTTCTACACATATGAATAATGACGTTTTACCTGATTTAAAAAGTAAAATCCACACCATTCGTGGAAAGCAAGTTATGCTTGATAGGGATTTGGCGCAGCTGTATGGGGTTGAGACTAAAAGACTAAATGAGCAAGTTAAGAGAAATAGCGAACGTTTTCCGGAAGACTTTTGCTTCCAATTAAATAATGATGAGTTTAATGAAATCTTGAGGTCGCAATTTGCGACCTCAAATTCTGATTGGGGAGGGATACGATATTTTCCATATGCATTTACTGAGCAAGGTGTTGCCACACTTTCAGGTGTGCTGAAAAGTAAAAAGGCAATCCAAACAAATATTCAAATTATGCGGGCATTCGTTGCAATGCGGCATTTCTTACTAAAAAATGCAAATATCTTTGCTCGATTAGACTCTGTAGAGCGTAAACAAATTGAATATCAAATTAAGAGTGATGATAATTTCACTAAACTCTTCACCGCACTTGAAAGTAAACAACTCACTCCAAAACAAGGTATTTTCTATGATGGGCAGATTTATGATGCTCATGTTTTTGTTGTTGATTTGATTAAGCAGGCAAGGAGAGATATAATTCTGATTGACCCATATATAGACACTTCAGTAATAACTCTGATGTCACACAAAGCAAACGATGTAAAAGTAACTATACACACAAAAGAATTATCTGATAAACTTAAGCTAGCTGAGAAAAAGTTCAATAAACAATATGCCAATCTAACGATAAATGAATTCACGAAATCACACGATAGATTCTTAATAATTGACAAAAAAACATATCACATCGGTGCATCTTTAAAAGATTTGGGAAAGAAATGGTTTGCATTTTCAAAGATGAAACTTCAAATCAAGCACATCTACTGATTCACATTTCTTGTATACACAATCCATCGCTGCCCATTAATCATGTCAACGCGATCAAATTCCGTAACATATTCGTGCATTCCTGCACCACCGTAGAAAAATAATTTTGTAAATGTTGAGGCAATAAGCTCATCTTGTGCAAGTAAAACAAAGTATCTGCCTTGTTCTTGACTAATTGTGAGAGATATGCCCGTCGTTTGCTCATTTTGCTCAACCAAGTCATATATTTGCCCATCTGTGAAAAAAACTCTATCAGGAGAAACGCGTCCTTGCTGATTTCCTTCAACAAAAAGCATAGATATATCAGTTAAATTCTGTGTAAATTCAACTGTCGCAATACCTGAATTCTGGCTGAGTCCAATTTGCACTTCACAAGTGATCGATTCTCCATCTTGGGTACATGCCCGCTTTGCACTTCGAGAACTTCCTAAAAACTGCGGATACGTTGCAATCCATTCATTTCCTTGTCGCTCTGAAAAGCCTCGTAATTGTGTTTGTAATTGTCGTGCTTGAATAGGCGTATAATTAAATGTTTCTTGAGCAAATGTTAAGAATTCAGGTCTATTTCGTAATCTCCATGCCTGTGCTCGCTCAAAATCCCATAACCCAAAATGACCCCATACTGGTGCTTTTCCAATCATATCTTCAGAAGCAACCCAGAAACTTTCAACTTCTGGTTCACAATGCGTTGAATCAATAATCGTATCTGGTAAATTCTGTTCTTGTGCATACGCTAATGCCTGCTCTCGTGATTCTTGCGCGATTAATGTTTTTGTAATATTGATTGCTTGCAACGGATTAGGTTCTAATTCATTAATTATTTCAAACGCACCATTTGCATTACAATTAAGCATTCGTGAAATATCATTGAATTCTTTTGGATCTTCCGTTGTTAACGCTTGCGCAAGCCAATACGATTGAGGATTATTTTGTGTACTCCCGTCAGCCGTTGCTCCTCTTCGCGCCACACCTGTGAAATGGTGTCCAAAGTCCCACCAGCTTGAGATGATTGCGTCTTCTTGTGAGTTTTCTTGAATGTTAATAAGCAAATTATATTGATCATCATTCATCATCGGTAAGAGACCCGAGTGTAGCGGACCTTGTAACATGGATAATCCAGTTACTTGTCCGAATGCCGAATCATATTGAGGAACAATTAAAACAAGCGAGCCTATGATAATTATTACCAAGACTGTCCAATACACCACCTTATCTTCAATTTGATTTTGAGTGAATCGAATAATCTGTCCAAATGCAACTCCCGCTGCAAGTGCAAATGCAGGTGCAAAAAGTATTTGAAATCGTACAGCAACAATTGCCATTGCTAAAGTAATAACAAACCATGCAATTAAAAACGAAGGTAATGTATAATTAATTTTTGACTCATGTTTAATTTTACTTGTAAAGTATAATAAAATCATCCCTGCAAATGCAAGAAGAATAAAAAATCCTGTGAATTGAAATGTTGCCGAATTAATCGCCTGTGAGAATGTACTCGGATTGAGTTCTGCAACTGTTGTCATAATATTTGGAAATAATGTTGGATTTGCTGCAGTTGTAAAACGATCCAACGATGTAAAAGGTGTAAGTATTAATTGCACAACTCGAGAAAAACCGCTAAATATTGTAACAAACAATGCTGTTGCGAGAACAAAAACCACCCCGACATGCACCATTTGCACAAATGGCTTTGCAAAAAATTCAGCTTGCATACGCTTGGAAAGTGCAACGCGAACAATATATACAATCGCATAGATTGCTGCAACTGTAAATAATGTAATCATCACTTCTTGACTTCTCACTTGTGTGTATGTCATAAACAAACTTGCAATCACAGCTCCAATACCGACAGTAATTGCGCGCCATGTCCAATTCTCTTTTGCTAAGATATAACTCAGTAAATATAAGCCAAAACCTGCTACCACAACATAAAAGATAAACCACCAACCAGACCAAGCATACGCGAAAAGTCCTACTGCCAATCCTGCTAACGCGCTAAAGAGTGATTTTTGCCAAAGCTTTGTCGCTAAAATTGCTTCAACAATCATCCATATTGCTAAAACAGGAAAGAGCATATTCCATCCATCCGTTGAGGAAAAACCGCCAACAGTTCGCATGACAGCTAATGGGTGAAATGCCAAAAGTGTTGCTGCAAAAAATCCTGCAAAGTCGCCCGCTAATCGTCGTGCTAAAAAAAACATTGAGATAATTGCAAGCGACATTAAAAAGACCGGGAGATAAAAATACGTTGTGTGAAGTGGCGTATCTGTAAAAATATTAATGAATCTATGATAGTAATACGAGAATTGAATATGAAAATCATCTGCTGCTCGAAACATATCCTCAGGTGTTGGTGCGAGGCGAAGATTTGAATACGAAATACCATCCTCCCCTATATACTCCCCCGGATGCCCATTTGTGAGCATATTGTCTAAAATACGGTAATAATAATACGGATCTAATTCAAGTAAATAGGTTTGCCCGTCTTCATGTTGAAATGCCTGTTTATATTGTCTACTGAGTTGCTGTACCTGCGCGTCAAAGGCTTGTCGGTCTTGCTCTATGAGTTGTGCTAATTGTCGATTGATTTCTTGTTGCTGTGCCTGTGGTGATGAAAACGGCATTTGTGCTTGCACTTGCTGTGCAATTTGTTGCTGCAAGCTTGAGAGCACTGCATTTTCAGCCAAAAAGTCAGTTTGTGCCAGTTCTCCCGTTGCCATGCGAACCTGAGAACCAAAATAGACGGGAATAAAAAGTAAGATAAGAAGTAAAACGAGCATAAAACCTTGTTTTTGTGTAATCATTAGCATTTGTGTTTTCTTTTTATTTAAAAAAGTTTGGCTCGAAATTGGATATCATAAAGGAATTGATTGAGCAGAATAAGATTATACACTTAATCCTTCTTTCTGAGAAACCTTTTCTGATGATTCTTCGTGCCAAATGCTTCAATTATAATTAAACCATCAAAAATTGTATCATACACTATAACTGTCCCTTCTTTTACAATATAATATATGCGAAGATTCGGATACTTTAATTCATACTTCTCATGATTTGTCAAATATTTACCAAGAAATGGATTTGTTGCAAGCGAATCAATATCACGCATAATTTTCTCTTTCAGAGGATGTTTTCTCAGTTTTTTTATAATTTTTTCAAAACCCAATGTTTCTATATGAAAATTCATTCAAGCAATTCCCGTTTTATTTGATCCCACGATTTGCTCTCACCACTAGCAACTTTTTCAAGAATTTTTCTGTGATACGTGTCAGCCTTTGTCGAAGATTCATGAAGCGTAAGCAATTTACTTGCATACTTCTTCAACACATATGTTTGATTTTTCTCATAAGATGCATACAGTCTTTCAATAATATCATTATAACTCTCCGATTTTAAACCAATTTCATCAAGTTTGGCTTTAAGTTCTTTTTTAATAGTTATAGTAGTATTCATCTATGTTAAACCTCGCATGTTTTTATAGCTTTTCATTTTTTGTTTGTATTTTTCCAAATACCTCTCACA
>JBLKOU010000006.1:0-38749 GCA_047603125.1 Candidatus Woesearchaeota archaeon
CCTGTCATTTTTTATCACCAATTATAGTTTTTTAAACTATAATAAAAAATGCGGGGTTTAACATACAATCATAATTGATGAATTTCTCATAGTTTTATAAGTCTTTTTAAAGCGATATGTGAATGTACGACTTCACACAAAAACATTTATAAATAGGCGACTTGTTCTGCACATACATGAAGCGAAGTTCACGAAGATGGAAGAAAAAAGGTCAAATGCGCTGGAAATGGCAACGCAAAAAGATCCGAAAAGAAAAACGCAGACGAAATAGAGTGTAAACATTTTAATACTTGAACTGCTTCTCTTCTGGTATGGTCAGCTCACAAACAGTCCTAAAAAAGAATTTTACGACCCTTACAAGGGATTTATCTGTTTTTTTACATAATGATGCTGAGTTTCGTTCACTTCACCCTTCTGCTGATTTTGATGTCAAAGTAAAAAAGGGTCTTACTGGTCTGGCACTTGACATTCGTTCTAAAAAGCCGGGTATTGAGCATACTGTTGAGGAAGAGTCAATCATTTCTTCTACATTACACAAAGACACGCTTAAAGTTCAAGTGACTGACAAAAAACACAAACACATTGAATTCGAAAAACTTCTCAAACCCCCATATCATTATGCACATGTGCGAAATCAATTATGTGCAGCATTGCATGCGGGTGCGCATATGTACAAACAGAGGCAAACATGAGTATTAAAATAATTCAGGCAAATACAACGCAGGCAAATGAGTATGCAAGTATTCTTACGAACAAAACATGTAAACGCATCCTTGATGCGCTTGCACAAAAAACACAACCTGTTGCTGAACATGATTTAGTCAAAGCACTCAAACTTCCTGCATCTACTATTCATTACAATATGCAAAAGCTCAAAAAAGCGGATTTGATTGTTGCAACACATTTTAACTATTCAGATAAAGGAAAACAAGTCAATCACTATCAACTCAAACACCAATACGTCATCATTTCTCCAAAACAAGCAAGCTTGACAGAGATTTTACAACAAATTGCTCCTGCATTTTTAATAGGTCTTACCGTCATTATTTATAGCTGGTTTCAAAGTTTACGTCAAGAATCTGTGGCGATGATCGAATCAGTAAGGACAATGGCAGATCAAGTTGATGCGCCAATGATGGCAGCTGATGTTGCAGTACAAAGTGCGCAAACGTCTCTTGAATTTTCCTATATTTATGGCTTTTTTACTGCACTCGTAATTATAACGCTTACACTTTTCGTATTAAGACGTTTCAATCGAGTTTGAAGGTATCACAGTATTTATATATCTGCGATGTGTGTATAGGCATATGAATCACTATCGGATATTCCAACTATTTATTGTCTTCGCATTTCTTCTCTTTGTGAGTGCATGTACACCTATTGATACTCCTAAGCCACAAGATGCACAATATGCACAAAGTGTTGATCAGCTTCGAGAACTTCTTGCGCAATCGTCTTCACCAGTAGGAGGTGAACGTGCGGTACTAGACAGCATGGAGCGCATGGAGTCAGGTTCATCAGCACCTGCTCAGGATTCCCGATCCATTGATTATTCTACAACAAATGTACGAACGCCAGGTATTGATGAGAGCGATATTATTAAAACGGATGGGCAATATGTCTATACGGCCTCAGATAAAACACTCTATATAATAAGTGCTGGTGAGCAAGCGTCTATTTTATACGAACATACATACAATTATTCTATTACAAGTCTTTTGATTGAAGACGATCAACTCATTGTTTTTTTCTCAGATCACACCTATACACCAAATTGGCAATTTATTCAAACAACATTTATGCATACGTATGATGTGAGTGATCGCAGACAACCTATTTTAGAGGACACGCTCGAGCTAGAAGGTTCACTTATTGATGCGAGATTATTTGAAGGAACAGTGTACATAACAAGTCAAGATAGACCAACATATCACCGGCCCATGCCATTGCTTCGCGTTAATGATGTTCAAGAAGATTTTCCGGTCTCTTCTATTCGAATATTTCCAACACCCTACACAAATCCTTCACTTGTTAGTGTGTTGACATTTGATTTAGATACACGTAATATTGAAATTTCTTCTGTTCTGACAGAAGGGTTTTCGCAAATATACATGAGTGAGCAAAACCTCTATATTTTTGAGTCCATATATATTAGTCAATACCAAATTCAACAAGAGTTCTTTTTAGAACAGGTAAGACCTCATTTAACAAGGGATGATCGTGATTTAATTGAAAGAATTTTCGATGTAGATGATGATATTTTATCCCGATCAGAAAAAGAGCAAAAAAATCAACAAGTCTACGCACAAGCATTTGCTCGATTAGATTCCCAAGAACGCGAACAGATAGAACGACGTGTTGAAGAGCTCACAAAAGAAAAAATTCAAACATATGAATCGTTGACACAAACAACAATTCACAGAATGGATATACATACACTTGAGGTGCAAGCAACAAATACATTTGCAGGACAGCTGAGTAACCAATTTGCAATCGATGAGCACGAACAAGTACTTCGCGTTGCAATGACACTTCCAACACAATGGTTCCAACGAGAACAAACACAATCAGAGAATCGGGTTTTGACACTTGATATGCAACTTGATGAGCTTGCACGCATTGGAAATATTGCACCGGGAGAGTCTATTTTTTCTGCACGATTCATGGAAAATAGATTATATTTAGTCACATTTGAGCAAATTGATCCATTTTTTGTTATTGATTTAGAAGACCCCTACAATCCAACAATATTAGGAGAACTCAAAATTCCAGGATTCTCTCGATACTTGCACCCTTATGATCAAAATCATATCATCGGTATAGGAAGACAGGCAACTGAGACGGGTAGACAACAAGGGATTAAAGTTTCATTATTTAACGTACAAGATGTAGAGAATCCACAAGAAGTACAGACATTTGTGGCAAGCGATGATTTTGGTTATAGTAGTGCTGAATTTGAACCACATGCATTTTTGTTTTCCAAGCAAAAAGAATTACTTGTAATTCCTTATTCGTCATGGCAAGATAGACAATATGGGGCGTATGTATTCGAAATTAATCCCGATACTATAGAATTACGCGGCCTTATTGATCATGGACAATCCGTTGAGAGAAGTTTATATATTGAAGATCTCTTGTATACAAAATCACCATCAAGGCTTCGCATACATAGAATTGATACACTTGATGCTGTCGGGGATATTTTATTAAGTAGAAATGACGTAAGGATTGTTTAATCATAACATTTATATGTGTGAAATGTCCTTATATGTATATGTTTTGGCCCATAGCAAGCGTATTTATTGTCATGACTATTGCTTTTATAGTAGCAAGTCTAAAAAAGAATAATGGTCTTGTTGATATATTTTGGGGTATTGCGTTTGCAGTGCTCAGTTGGGGAGCCTATGCGGTCTCTTCTCGTCATTTTATTATGCTTGTCGTGAGTATACTTATAACACTCTGGGCACTGCGGTTGAGTATCTTTTTAGCCATTCGTAATTGGAATGCAAAAGAGGATTGGCGTTATGCTAATTGGCGGGAAAGTTGGTCTAATTTTTACATTCGCAGTTTTTTTCAAATATATATGCTCCAAGCAGTTATCGCATTACTCTTGGCAGGCCCTATACTTTTTATCGCAAACCAGCAGGCGCGAACGTCAACATGGCTTGATCTTATTGCAATTGCGGTATTTCTCATTGGTTTGAGTATAGAAGCGATTGCAGATTATCAAAAATACCAGTTTAAGAAAAAATATTCTCGCGCACTTTGTCAGATTGGGCTGTATAAATATGCGCGCCATCCAAACTATTTTGGAGAAATGGTTCAGTGGTTTGCAATTGCGCTCTTTGCTGTTTCATTTGCTGGTGGTTGGGTGATGCTGTATAGTCCTATTTTGCTTTATTTATTACTACGCTATGTCTCTGGTGTTCCCATGCTTGAGGCTCGTTGGAAAAAGCAATATAAGGAGTTTTCCTATTATAGGAGAAAGACACGAATGTTTGTTCCTATAAAGAAGTTTTCTTAAATCTCTTGTTGTGAACCTCTGATTGCTCTTGGTTCTGCGATACGTAGAGATGTTACTAGGGTCCGAATACAAATGTATTCATCTATAGGTAGTAACAAAACGAAACATTTATAAGTTTGACAATCTTCCATTCCTTACTTTAATAGCGACTGTGCTATGTGATTTAGAAATAATGGAGAAAAACAATGAAAAAGGATTTAAAATTTTATTATGGAGACATTTTTGACAATGTAAGAGAAATGCAAGACGATGAAAGAGTTCCGCTTTCCATAGCGGGAGTAATGAAAAGAAGATTAGAAGTATTAGGAACTTCGTATGAATCTGCAATCTGGAACGACAGTATAGTTACGGGGGATGCAGCTTTAAAATCATCTAACCCCAATGCCAGTCCTTCTTCGATAAAACTCGTTCGAGGAAACCCTGAGATGCTAAACCTATTAGGAAAATATGGACGACGGGAACATATGGCTTTTCGACTAGGTTCCACGAGACAAGACGCCGAGAAAAATTATAATCGATTTGAAGGAATTGAATCAGATATACATGATGTTCCTAGCGATTTCAATACGTTAAATGAAGTCTTGAGTAATCCTGAATTAATATTTTTATGTCGAGATGCTCGATTGTTGAAAGAATATACTACGACGCATGTATCCCGAATGGGGAGAGATCGATTTCTCCCTTCAGTTTCAGCCGCAATTGATGTGATTATTGATCAGAAGGCTAAACCAAAAATCGCTAGTGGTTACTTACTCTCTTTAGAGTCGGTTTCAAATATAGCGGTAGATTTTGACGATAACGAGATGTGCATGGTGGGTGTACGAAAAGAAATAGCTGATAGATATCACAGCTAATTTTTTTACATATTTTATTTGTCAAGATCTCCGTTAATATAATGTAATAATTCGTGGCGGATTCTTGCTTTTGTTGTTCCTTTTTTCATGTTTAAAAAGACAACATACGCATCTTTTTTTTCAGAATCTCTTCTAAGATAATCAAATCCATCATATTTTAAGCGAAGTTCAAAGTTATCTTCGGCAAGTTCATAGTGTCTGAGTAAGTGACGAAAATATTCCTCTGCCTGTGCCTCACTATTGAGCTTAGGTGAGTTTTTTTCAGCTTTTTTCTGCAAATGAGAAAGCCAACAAACATACCCAATGCCTGTTGCAGCGCACACTCCTGCAGTTGAGACACTTGCAATTATAACTTCTTCAAGCATAGTTTTATTATCATTATTTGATGTATATAAATCTATTTCTTGTCCGGAATATTTGTGAATCCATGAAAAAAGAGGTAATTGATGGAGTGGTCTCATAAAAATAAGAGAATAAGTCATTTTATAAGATTTCGTTTGAGAAAATTGAAAAGTTTTCAGAATTTTGCAAACAAACTACATAAACCTTTTTGTTGTAATGTATAATATGCATAATCTTCTTACGATGGGCGGGACGCTGAAAGGCAATATCGGTGAAACCATTTTTACGCATCTTCATAAATATGTGCATAGAACAAAATTTGATTCGTACGAGTGGTTACATAAGATGAAATTTCATATTCCAAACGATATGAAATTGTTTCTGATTAGTAACTGGGGAACTATTGATGCATTTGAGTTTATTGTGGTGGAAAATAAAGCTGTAAATCTTATTTTCTATGAAATTAAAACGACGTACGATCGAAATAAGGAAATTTGTATCACCGCAAATGCAAAGCGCTTTTAGGAGACTTGTCTGCAAAAAGGATTTATTGTGAAATTAGCTCTTGTAATTATGTACGAGAACTGGAATTTTGAGATAGAAGTGTCAGATTATGATGTGACAAAGTATCGAATCCGAAGCGGTAATCCGAGGTTTAGTAAGAAGAGCAGGAACACTGTGCAATTTTGCCAAAGAATCTAGAATTCAAACAGAAAATCAATCATTTTGCAATCAGCAAAATAATCTATTCCCCGTCGGTATGCACCGACGGGGAATCGAACCCCGACCGAAGCCTTGGCAAGGCCCCATTGTACCATTCAACCACCGGTGCGTTAAGTAGTAGCGACAAACTAAGGATTTAAAAAGGTTATTGTTTCCCTCAATATATGCACGAATTTAAGACAAAACCAACATCAAGAACTCGTCTTTTAGAGAGTTTGCATCCAAGTGTCAGAGAGTGGTTTTTTACGCAGTTCAAAGACTTTTCCCAATCACAATTATTTGCAACCTATGACATTCATTGTCGAAAAAATATTCTCTTAAGTGCGCCGACAGGAAGCACAAAAACATTGACGTCATTTCTTTCTATTCTCAATGAACTTATTGACTTAGATAAAAAAAATATTTTGGAGGACAGAGTTTATGCCATATACATAAGTCCGCTCAAAGCATTAAATTATGATATTGAACATAATTTGCAAACCCCTTTAGAACAAATAGATCCAAATTCAAATATTCGCGTAGGGGTGAGAACGGGTGATACTACACCGTATCAGCGTTCCAAAATGCAAAAAACCCCTCCGCATATTCTTATAACAACGCCGGAGAGCCTGGCATTATTATTATCAACAAAATTCACACAACACATAACAAAAACTGATTGGCTTATTATTGATGAAATTCACGCACTTGCTACAAATAAACGAGGAGTTTATTTATCTCTTTTATGCGAGTTGTTACAAGAGCTCTCTCCGGGCATGGCAAGAATTGGTCTTTCGGCAACAATTCAACCACTTGAGACGATTGCATCCTTTCTTGTCGGTAAAGATAGGGATTGTACTATTATTGATATTGAACAAACAAAGTCGCTTGAAGTGTCTTGTCAGCGTCCAGTACCGTCTTTTGTCATCCCCCATACACAGTATGAGACCGCATTTTTTGAAACGATACACAAACATATTCAAGAACACACAACCACGCTTATTTTTACAAATACACGTTTTTTAACAGAAAAAATTGTGTTTGAATTAAAATCACGATTTGAAGGAGCATATTATGAAATTGAAGAACAACCTCCATTTGCACGCTCGCAGCTTATTGCCACTCATCATGGTTCGCTAAATACACAAATGAGAAAAGTCATAGAATCCAAACTTCGTAGTGGAAAATTAAAATGTGTGGTGTGCTCAACTTCCTTGGAGCTTGGCATTGATATTGGGTATGTGGATTTTGTGATACAAGTTGGCTCGCCGAAAAGTGTTTCAAAATTTTTACAACGAATAGGAAGAAGCGGACATAAATATGAACAAACACCTAAAGGAATAATTCTCGCTCAAGATCGGGATGATTATGTAGAGTCGGCTCTTATTTGTGCACATGCAAAAGCAAAAAACATTGATTCAATTACTATTCCTACCAATTGTCTGGATGTTTTGAGTCAGTTTATACTATTGCAAATTATCATAAAGCCTCAATCCATAAAAGAATTGCATAGTGTTATTACACAATCCTATTGTTATAAAGACACGTCACTTGGAACTGTTCGAAATTGTGTTCAAGCCCTGGGGCAAATCTATGAGCAATTGCATATTTATCCGCGATTGTTTATAGAAGACGATATTGTATACCCGAGAAAAACAACCAAACTCTTATTTCAAACAAACGTGGGAACAATTGCGGACAGTGGAAGAATTACAGTCAAAATTGGAACGCAAGTTATTGGCTTTATTGATGAAGGCTACCTAGAGGAACTTCGACCAGGAGATACCTTTGTTTTAGGGGGAGAAACATATGCATTTTCTCATGCAAAAGGAATGGTTGCATTTGTCAGGGCAACGAGTTCGCGAAAAGTGAGTATTCCTCGCTGGTTTAGCCGTGCACTTGCCCTATCTCAAGAGCTCTCTCATGCAATAGCAAACACATTTTCAAGCAGTGATGACTCGTTTATCAAACTCTATGCAAACCAACAAAAAGAATTCGGGTTTATTCCTCAAACAAGTGCAGTTCATATTGAACAATATAGTGATGGTCCTATGCACTTTGTCATTATTCACAGTCCACATGGAAGAAGAATAAATGAAGTTCTTGCTCTTGCCTTATTTGATATTTTGAGCAAAACGCATCATGCAACTATCACAACAATTTGCACGGATAAGGCGATTTTATTTTCCTGTGAGAAAACAATTCAAATTCAAAGAGCGATGGGTATTTTATTAGAGCACCCCCTTGACCAAATACTCACACAATCAATTGAACAAAGTGAGCATTTTAAGCGAAGAATCCGTCAATGTGCATACCGAGGGTTATTTTTGACAAAACGCTACAAAGCACAAACGATTTCTGTAAATAAACAACAAGTAAAATCGCATATGTTTTATTATACGCTCAAGCGATTAGAGCCGGACCATCCGATCATTTTAGAGGCCAGAAGAGAAATTACACGAGATGTATATGATTATGAAGGTGCAAAAACGCTTTTAGAAAAAGTAAAACAAAAGACTGTTGGTATTTTTTATCATCAATTAACTGTTCCAAGTCCCTGTGCAACACATATTGCCGTTTTAGGGTATAGCGATTATATGAGTGCCACAAACCGTCAAGAATATATGAATAATATGTATAACATGCAGCTTGCCACCATTGCTTTGAAAAATAAAAAGCAAAAAAAAGCCTATGTCTATGAAACACCTCAGCCAATTAATTATTACAAGGAATGGGGTGAAGATTCCAAGAAAAAATCCCGTTACACCTTGCCAAAAATCCCTTTGGACCCTCATATAGAATTTTATCTCAAACGTGTTTTGGATGGGACTTTGGATGGAACTGATGCGCGTTTTAAAAAATGGCTGGACATATTATTAGAAGAGAAAGCACCAAAACAATGGGACGAACAAACGATTGCGTATTTGCGTTCCGTGCAAAAAAAGCTGTGATTTTTGAAAGCAGATTTGTTATAACAGGTGTTATTCAAAAAATAAGAAAAAGAGCACCTTGCAGCAAAGTCAGAAAATTTGGCGATTGTTTGTAGACGAATTTTCGCACCATTCTCAAAGCGGGACTCTTGAGCAAAATCTGCGTGCTCTTTTTTGCAAATAAAGACTTGCCACAACAACCCTTATAAATCCAACTTCCTAGAATGAGTAGTATGGCAATTATTATGATTAATTTTAAGACATATGCAACATCTGTCGGAATAGATAGCGCACTCTTAGCAAATATTTGTAACGAAGTGGCAGATTTAACACAAAGTGATATTCGCATTTGTGTCTCGCCAACAGATATCTATAAAGTCTCACAGCAGATACATATCCCTGTGTACTCGCAACATGTTGACGGGGTTGAGTTTGGTGCACATACGGGAAAAATTCTTGCAATTGATATAAAAGAGCATGGCGGACAGGGTTCGTTAATTAATCACAGTGAAGATCAATATTCAATTGAGCAAATTCGTAAAGCCGTACTAGCATGTCGTGAGAGTGCTCTGACAAGCGTGGTGTGTGCAGATTCTATTGAGACAGTCAAACAAGTCATTGACTTTGAGCCTGATTGCATTGCATATGAGCCACCAGAATTAATTGGGGGGGATATTTCTGTTACGACTAAGCCTGAAGTCATTAAAGAACTCGTTCATTTAGTAAAAGAACAAAAACCAAATATGAAAATTCTTGTTGGCGCGGGTGTAAAAACCGGAAAAGATGTTGCTTTAGCAACCAAACTTGGTTGCCACGGTGTTTTGCTTGCGTCCGGTGTGACAAAATCACCCGATCCGCATGGCGCGCTTTTGAACTTACTTAGCGGTATTCAAAAGTGAGTCTGTCACGAACTGTTGGGAATCCGCAATTTAGATTGACACAGCTTATGTTAAAAGGGATATGATACCTTCCTCTCTCAATTTTTGAGCCTCTTGGGATGTTAACAACGACTACAAACGCTTCATCCCGACCAAACTCGATTGTTTGTCTGTCTGGAAAGGGGAAGATTGTTAAGTCGCTTGCTTCCCTTGGCTCTATTTCCCAGCCTAGTTCGCTCAAATTCATTTTCACATTATCTCGATAAAAACCAGTCACTTCTGAGTGATCGACTTGAACTTGTAATGTAATATCGCTTTGGTTAATAGAATTTCTAATGACTAGACCAAAACGAAATGTTCCGATTTGATTAATTCGTTGATTTTGATCAATAATGCAATATCGTTGATTTTGACATTGAAGGCGAGAAAGGTCTTCTACGAAATTTCTTCCAAGGTCTTCCAAACTCGAATCGGCAGCACTTAGCATAGTATTGACTATAAAGAGTCCTCCGGAGAAAACGACAATTGCTAAAATAAATGTTACAAGAAAGTTTACAGAAAGTTCTATTGCTTTTTTATTCATTCACACACCTCAAAAAAGAAAATAAAAAAAGTTTAGCGTATGATTTCAAACTCACGAATGAGAAGGAAAATCAATAATGCTAAGATAACAAACCCTGATATTAAAAACCCAAGACCCTGCCATGCTAAATAGGACGGATCGACAGTGAGTTTGTAAAATCCAAGTCCTAATATGACTAGTCCTACTAAGAGGAGTTTGTCAAATACAACTTTGAATAACTCGAATTCTTCATGTTGTGTTAAACGTTTTTTCATCTTTGCCATTGTTCTAGGACCTCACATTCATCGTTAGTTGTATCGTTTCATAAATTTTTGGTTCCGCCCCATCTTCTAAGCAGTTTCGTAAATTAGAACTGTCTTCACAACCTGTCAAAGCACTTTGCTCTACTGCAGCAAATGTACAAATATATGAGTTTCTTCCTATATACAACTGTCTTAAATCGGAATCACTTATGTCGATAAAAATAATAAAGCCGGAACTGGAAGAAACATCTACTGTGGCGGGTTGCGCTCGCACTGTTGGTAGTTGGGAGGAATTAACGTAATTATCTCCTGATTGAACACTCTGACAGCTCAAAAATGTAAATGTAGTATTTTCAGCAGTAAATGTATTTCTGTTATAATATCCGATTTCGAATCGTTCTTGACCACCTGTTTTAACTTCAATATCTCGACTGAGTGTGAGGGGTCTATCAGCACTTGGAGGTTGTCCTAAATCTCCGATATCTATTTCGCCCACTGTTCCTCCAGCAATGTCAAAAATCATATTTGTCAATGTCAAACCAAGCCCGAGCATCACAAACGCCAGAACAACAACAACGATGGCATTAATCGATAAACTCATCGAACCTTTTGTAAATTGTAATTTTTGTTTCATGTATTGTCAACCTCTTTTGTGTAAATATACTTAAATAGTATACAAATTGCCATACTGATTTATAAATATTGCGACATTGGGCGCGAAACATTTATATATCAAAACAAAACACAACTAGAACATAACCAATTATTCTTTGGGGTAGAAATTATGACAGAACAAGTCAAAACTGGAACAACAACTATAGGTATTGTCTGCTCGGATGGTATAGTCATTGCTGCAGATAAGCGAGCAACGGCAGGTAATTTTATTGCACGATCTGATATTGAAAAAGTCATTCCAATCAATGACACAATGGTTTTAACAATCGCAGGTGTTGTTTCAGACGCACAGAAATTCATTAAGTATATCAAAGCTGAAACACGGCTTAATGAATTACAAAAAAGTCGAAAAAACACACCTAAAGAAGTTGCAAATCTAATTGGAAACCTCACATATGGTTACTTACGATACCAAGGAGCAATCACACACTTTTTGTTTGCGGCAAAGGGATTAAATGGTGATTATGAGCTCTATGACATTACACCCGATGGTGTTGTCTGGAAAATTGATACATATGTTTCAAGTGGCAGCGGAAGTATCTTTGCATTGAGTGTATTAGATGATCAGTATAAAAAAGGATTGAGCATTCAAGATGGTCTCAAGCTTGTCAAACAAGCAATTAATGCGGCGCTTCGACGAGACAGTGCATCTGGAAATGGTGCGGATATCTACACAATTACAGAACAAGGCGTCAAACATGAACAAACGGTAACCGTTTCAACTGAGTTACCACAATAATATTCAGATGAGTTCTCAAGAAATAATCAAGGAAATTCTCAAAAAACTTCCGGACAACCTCATAAGTCAGGCGGTTTTTGAAGGAGCAAACATTGTCTTATATACTAAGGATGAGCAGTTTTACATAAATGAACAACAAAAAATTAAAGATATTGTTAATACGATAAAAAAACGAATTGAGCTGCGCCCCGATCCTGATGTCTGCATGAATCAAGAAAAAGCAAAAGACATTATTACAAAACTCATGCCTGATGATGCAGAGCATGGAAATATCATTTTTGATCCAAGAAGAAGTATTGTTATCATTGAATCTGAAAAGCCTGGCCAGATTGTAGGAAAATCAAAAGGAATTTTACAACAAATTAGAGAACAGACACTTTGGGTGCCGACAATTCGACGAACGCCAATTATACGAAGTCAGATTACTGAAGATATTCGAAGTGTTTTGTATGAGAACTCGGACGAGCGACGAAAATTCTTGCATAAAACTGGTGAACGAATTTACAATGGGTGGATTCGTGGAAAAAAAGAAGGATGGATTCGCATGAGTTATCTAGGAAGTGGTCGCCAAGTTGGACGAAGTTGTTTATTATTACAAACAAATGAATCGCGTATTTTACTTGATTGCGGTGTTGATCCTTCAGGAACAGAGGATGCTTATCCAATGCTTGAAGCGCCAGAATTTAAATTAGAAGATATTGATGCAATCATTGTCTCACACGCACATTTAGATCATGTTGGTTTTTTACCCTATCTCTTTAAGTTTGGATATAGGGGTCCTGTATATTGTACGGAACCAACGCGGGACATTATGGCACTTTCATTAATAGATTATGTGAAAATTCAAAATATGGAAAATGAAAAACCACTCTTTTCTATGGATGACATTCGTGAATTGATAAAACATACTATTTCATTAAATTATGAGGAAGTAACTGATATTACGCCCGATGTACGTATTACACTTCATAACGCGGGGCATATTTTAGGTTCTGCGGTGACACATCTTCATGTAGGCAATGGTCTTCATAATATCGTGTATACGGCAGATATTAAGTATGGAAAAACACGACTACTTGATCCTGCAATTAATAAATTTACACGCTGTGAAACGATGCTTGTAGAAGCAACATATGGTGGAAAGACAAATTCGCTTCCAGGAAGGGAAGAAGCAGAACAGGAGTTTGCAGATATTATTAAACACACTGTTGAGCAGAAAAAAGGAAAAGTGCTCGTTCCAGTCTTAGGTGTAGGGCGTGCACAAGAAATTATGCTTATTTTAGAAAACCTTGTTCGTGAAGGGAAACTACAAGAAATCCCGGTTTATATCGATGGGATGGTCTGGGATATGACTGCGATTCATACGGCATACCCTGAATACTTAAATGCGCAGGTTCGAAAACAAATTTTTCAAAAAGATACGAATCCATTCTTGCATACAATGTTTAAGCGTGTCGGTTCTTACAAAGAACGAATGGATTTAATTCAAAATGAAGGTCCTTGTGTTATCCTTGCAACGAGTGGTATGCTTGTAGGTGGTGCATCAGTTCAGTATTTCAAACATTTAGCTGAAGATAAAAAGCACAGTCTTGTATTTGTTTCCTATCAGGGTGAAGGTTCACTTGGTCGACGTGTTCAACGCGGTGAAAAAATCATTACGGTGGCAAGTGGTGGTTCTAAACCAGAGCAGCTTGATATTAAAATGGAGCTGTTTACGTTAGATGCATTTACAGGACACAGTGACCGAACAGAATTGATGAATTATATTAAACGATGTAATCCTATGCCTCGACGTGTACTCACAAATCACGGAGAAATTACGCGGTGTTTGGATTTAGCAGCAAGCATACATAGGAGTTATCGTATAGAAACAATGGCGCCAAAGAATCTGGATGCTGTTCGTTTGCGCTGATTGCTTAGGTTTTTGTGATGATTCTTGTATTTACGTAAGCAATAGTGTTTATTGAGAGTTTCGCGGGTATAATACCTCGGACTTTTGTTATTACAAAATTCTCACACATTTTCACAACGGATTTGTGTAAAAAATTGAAATTTTATTTTACAGCAATATTACGATTGATTCGGACTCGCGTATCTTGCCGACGAGGCGCTGCATATTTTCGGATTTTCATCCTCAAGTTTGAAAGAAGCTTTCAAGCAATCGCGCCATGTCGTAATAGTGCATCAAGGTAATATTGCTTATTTTTTTTAATTTACACAAACCTTTTCACAACGGCTTCATCCAATAATTGTTTTCAAAAAAGAGCACGCAGATTTTGCTCAAGAGTCCCGCTTTGAGAAGTATGCGAAAATTTAGTTGCAGACAATCACTAAATTCTCTGATTTTACTGCAAGGTGCTCTTTTTTCTTATTTATTGGATGAAGCCTTTCACAACCAAACATTTATAAACCCCTAATAAATCACACATATAATTATGAATTTTTATGAACTTGGATTATCAGATTCTATCTGTCAAAAATTAGAACAATACAACATCACCGAACCAACGCGTATACAAGAGCAAGTTATCTCTCAAGTATTAAAAGGAAGGGACATACTTGCCCAATCAGCAACAGGTTCGGGTAAAACAATTGCATTTGGTGGGCCGATCATTGATATGATTGGAACAAATAAACAACCAATGCAAGCACTTATTTTAGCTCCGACAAGAGAACTTGCCGAACAAATTAAACAGAGTTTGCAAACATTAACCAAAATTCCTATTTGTACAGTTTATGGCGGTGTAGGATATCAACCACAAATTGATGGATTACGACGCTCGCCAATTGTTGTTGCAACGCCAGGTCGATTTATTGACTTGCTTGAGCAAGGACATGTGCAAACTGAAAATTTAAAGCAATTTGTTTTAGATGAAGCGGACCGTATGCTTGACATGGGTTTTTTTCCAGACATTGAGAAAATTATATCATATTTGCCTGAGAAAAAATTTCAAGCGATGTGTTTTTCAGCAACATACCCTCCTCAGATTACTGGATTAACAAAGAAAATTCTCACAGAACCATTCTCTGCTAAAGGAACACCGCAAGTAGATCCGACAAAATTAAAGCAGTACTATTATGAAGTGCCCCAAAATTTGAAATTTTCATTGCTTGTGCACTTATTAGAAAAAGAACATGCGGGTTCAGCAATGGTTTTTACAAACTCAAAACGTATGGCCGATATGCTTGCGTCTCAATTAAAGACAAAGAACATAAAAGCATCTGCGATACATGGTGGTCTTACACAGGCAAAAAGAAAACATATTTTAGAACAATTTCAAAAGCAAAAAACATTTGCGCTTATTTGTACAGATGTTGCAGCTCGTGGACTTGATATTCCTGATGTTTCCCATGTCTATAATTATGATATTCCTGCGGATTCTAAGCAATATATTCATAGAATCGGCCGAACAGCACGTGCTGGAAAGGATGGTATGGCAGTAAGTATACTTGCTCAAAGAGATTATGAGAATTTTGATAAAATACTCCAATTTGAGCGTGTGAAAGTAGACGTTTTGGAACGACCGTATTTGCAAAAAGAGCATCTTCCAAGTACGCCATCTCGAGATTCACCACGTGGTGGAGATCGTCAAAGAGGTTCTCGACGACCACCCCAAAGGTCAAATAATAATCGTGGTTCATATCGACGTCAAAGCAATCGTCGGTAATTTTGCTATCTACTTTAATGCCTTTTTTTGGCAAATTTTTTTAAACAGTGCACTTATGTTCATAGTATGGGATTGGATGTAAAGAAGTATCTTAAACAAATAAACATTTCTTTTATAGTATTCACTCATCCACCAGTCTATACTGTTGAGCAAGCAAAGGAGTGTAGCAAAGATATAAGAGGAGTACATTCTAAAAATTTGTTTCTCAAAAACAAACATTCTACAAAATTTTATCTTGTGATAATTCCTGACGATCAAAAAGCGAATATGAAAGAACTTGGGTTTTTAGCAGGAGATTCGTTAACATTTGCAAGTGAGCGTAATTTAAAAGACGTTCTTGGGTTAACGCCGGGTGCAGTTTCACCATTTGGTTTGATTAATAACAAAGACAATGCTGTGGAATTGCTTATTCATAAAGCAATATGGGAATCGAAATATTTGAGCTTTCATCCCAACATAAACACAGAAACTTTGGAGCTTAAAGGTGAAGATTTTCATAGATTCGTTGAATTACTGGGGATAAAGTATTATATAGTTTAAAAGTTCGCTGTTGTTTATCTTCGTGTATGGAACGGATCTGTTTTTTTCATTTCTTCAAATTCTATTTTGAGAATCATTTTCTTGAATTCCACAAAGATGAGAATACTCAGTGAAATCAAAAAGCAGACAAACCATTGATATCCGGTTAATGGAACAGTTCCTAATATTGCATTGAAAAAAGGTATCTGGACAGCGATGATGGTACTGACAACTGCAATTGCAACACCTGCCAGTAAATAGAGATTTGTAAACGGATTTAAGTCGATGATGGATTCATTCCAGCTTCGTGCATTAAATGCATGCAGGGACATAAATAAGATAATGGTGACAAAGAGAAGTGTTTGTGCGTGTTCTAAATCACCAACAGTAACAGCCCAAGTGTAGAGAAGAATAGAACTTAAAACAATTAACGGTACAAGACTAATCACATTCATCCATAAATATGGACTTAAGATACCTTCTTTTGGATCTCGAGGTCGCTGTTTCATTGTGTGCGGATGTGGTTTTTCAAAACTGAGTCCAATAGCTGGAAATTCATTTGTAATGAGATTAATAAACAAAACCATGAGTGCGGTGAGCGGAAGAACTGTTGAGCCAACAAGACTTGAAATTAAGAGGATGAGAAGGACAGAAAAATTTCCTACAAGTAAATAATACATGAACTTTCGAATATTCTCATAAATTGTTCGTCCATATTCAACTGCGCGAGCGATTGTTGCAAAATTATCATCTTTAAGAACAAGTTCTGATGCTTCTTTTGCAACATCTGTTCCGGAGCGACCCATAGCAATACCGATGTCTGATTTTTTAAGAGCTGGCGCATCATTAACACCATCACCAGTCATTGCAACGACATGTCCGCGTTTTTGAAGGACTTGGACGATTTTTAGTTTATGTGCAGGTGTAACCCGTGCAAAAACACTGACGCGATCAACAAGTGATTCAAGTGTGTGCATATCGTACTCATCAAGTTGTTTTCCTGTTAAAATGATATCATTTGCTTGAAATATTCCTACTTCTGCGGCAATAGATTTGGCAGTAACCTCATTGTCTCCAGTAATCATAACAACGCGAATACCGGCTTGCTGACATTCGAGGATGGCATCTCTGGCAGTCGGTTCTGGCGGATCACGAATAGCGACAAGACCGACTAATATTAATTGTTCTTCTGTTTGTTTTGTTGTATAATTTTTTGCAGATTTGAGTGGTTTATATGCGAGTGCAAGAACGCGAAGCCCCTGAATTGCAAATCGCTGGTTGGCTTCTTGAAAGTCGTGGAGTTGTACTTTGGTTAAAGGAACGATTCGTCCGTTTTTATACATCTTTGTTGATTTTTGTAAGATAACTTCGGGTGCTCCTTTAACAAATGAATGAACACCTTTTCCTTCTTTGACAACAACACTCATACATTTTTTTGTGGAATTAAACGTAAATTCTTTGAGACGTTCTCCCGAACCTTTTTGATAGCGCGCTTTTTTTGCAGCGACAATAAGTGCACATTCGGTGGGTTCTCCATCAGGTATCCATTGGTCCTCTTCGTATTTTACATCACTATTATTACAATGCGTCGCTGTTTCAAAGAGTTTTAACAATGTTTTATTTTTTTGTGGATGAACAATTGATCCTCGTTGTGTAAAGGAACCTTCCGGTGTATATCCATCTCCTGAAACATCATACTCGCCACTTCCTGTAAATATGTGGTGCACAACCATTTTATTTTGTGTAATTGTTCCTGTTTTATCCGAGCAAATAACACTGCACGTTCCAAGCGTTTCAACTGCAGGAATTTTTTTTACGATGGCATTTTGTGAAGCCATCTTTCGAACACCAGTGGCAAGTGTGATTGCAACAACCATTGGAAGACTCTCAGGGATTGCCGCAACAATGATTGCCATAGAAAAAATAAGCATGGTTGGTAGATCAAAACCATTGTATAAACCAATAAATAAAATACCGATGGAAATACAAATGGCAATAAGGGATATTTGCTTTGTTAATTTATCAAGACGCCTTTGCAAAACTGTTTTTGTTTGCTCGACATTTTTGAGCAGTGTTGAAATTTTTCCAAATTCTGTCTTCTCTCCAATTTGAACGACAACTGCAAGTCCACTTCCTGCAGTGATATGTGTGCCTGAGAAGACCATATTATGTTGTTCTGATAATGACACTTGTTCAGTAATTGGTTTATTGTGTTTTGTTACAGGAACGGACTCTCCTGTGAGTGCGGATTCATCCACTTGCAATTCATTTGCAAGAATAAGTCGTGCATCTGCAGGAACAAAACCGCCCCGTGTAAGAACGATAATATCGCCCACTGTCACCTCCTTTGCTAAAATCTCTTGGCGCTTTCCATCACGAATGACTTTGGTCATTTTGGGTGTCATTTCAAGAAGTGCTTCCATGGATTTAGACGCGCCATATTCCATTGCAAAGTTGAGCAAAACAATAAAAGCGATGATAATAAGTAAAACAATTGTTTCTATATAATGACTTTGTATATACGTAATTCCTACAGCGATAAGTAAAATCCACACAATTGAAGAACCAAATTGCTCGAAAAATAACCAGAGAAGCGATTTCTTTTTTGTTTTGACAAATTCATTCAATCCGTATTTTGCTTGTCTAGTGGGTGCATCTTTAATGCCATCTTGATTTGTTTGGAGCTCAGAATAGACTTGCTCAACAGTCTTTTGATAGTAATGATCACCCATAACGAATTTAGACCACTCTTCCTTTAAAAATACTTATAACTATCCTTTAGTGATGATAAGTGTGCATGTTTTTTGTCTTTGTTTGATCGCTCACGCCTCGTACTTCTAATTGGAAGCTGGTTATTGTTCCAGGAATAATTTTTTTTAAAAAATCAAGTGAATCCACATCAAAATGAATAATTTTTCCCGATTTTTCACAGATATAATGACAATGATTTTTCTGTTTAGAATAGATTGTTCGCCGGTTGCATTGATATGCGTGTAAGTGTTTTTCATTTGCCTGTTCTTTTAAAAATCGATACACTGTTGCAAGGCCGATTTCTGAATCTTTTTTACGGGCTCTCTCAAGAACATCTTCAGCATTAAAGAATTCTTTAAATGAAGCAATGGTTGTCTGTAATAATTCTTTTTGTCGTGTTTGTCTGGATTTTGCCATGATAATCACACCTCTTAATGATAATGAAAATCATTAACATTTAAAAAGTATTCGTTATTACTTCAAGATATGTCGCAACAACAGTACCCACTTATTGCAATGCCATATGTCTTTGAGACAATGACAAAAAGGTATGAACACGAACAGCAATACCTGCGTACACTTGATGCGGTGCTTGGCTTGCTTTCTTCTTCTCAAAGGCTTCCTTGTCTAACAACAATTGTTTCGCCGATGTATACATTAGCAAGCAAATATAGACAAATGGGCGAGGACACATTAGCTGGTGATTGGACTTCCCTTGCCAAACTCGTCATAGATTCGCATCCTTGTCAAGATTGTGCACAGGCACGAGTGAAAAAATTACAAAAGAAAGAAGGTTTACGATGAAAAAACTACCAGTAACTGTACTATCTGGCTTTTTAGGGTCAGGGAAAACAACGCTACTTAACCATATTTTAACAAATAGGCATGGATTAAAGGTTGCCGTTATTGTCAATGATATGTCTGAGATTAATATTGATGGCCAAATAGTTGAAAAGGGTGAAGCCAAGTTATCTCGAACTGATGAAAAGCTTGTACAAATGCAAAATGGCTGTATTTGTTGCACATTGCGAGAAGATTTACTTAAAGAAGTTGCAGATCTTGCAAAAGAAGGAAAATATGATTATCTTGTAATAGAATCTTCAGGAATTTCTGAGCCGCTTCCTGTTGCAGCAACATTTACATTTGATATGGAAGATGGAAATCCTCTCAAAGATATAACACAACTCGATACTATGGTAACCGTTATTGATGCGGGTTCTTTTTTTGATTATTATGACTCAACAAAATCACTCAAGGATATAAAACAACAAGTCAATGAAGAGGATGAGCGCACATTAATAGACCTCCTTGTTGATCAAATTGAGTTTGCCAATGTCATTTTATTGAACAAATGTGATTTAGTGGACGAAAACACAAAAAAACAAATAAAAGCAATTTTACGCTCCCTTAACACTGATGCAAAAATTATAGAAACAACACGGGGAGGGGTGGATATCAAAGAAATTTTACACACGAAGCTATTTGACTTTGAAAAAGCATCACAAGCTTCAGGTTGGGCAAAGGAACTTCAAGGAAGCGGAATAGAGCATACACCGGAAACAGAAGAATATGGAATATCGAGTTTTACATTTACTTCTCGAAAACCTTTTTCTCCAAAACGACTCTGGGATTTCTTTCATAAAAAACATCCGGGTCTTGTTCGAGCAAAGGGATATTTCTGGCTTGCAACGCGAGATAACGATGCCGGTTTTTTTTCACTTGCTTCTCGGCTAAAAGAATATAGCTTTGCAGGAAAATGGTGGAAGAGTGTTCCAAAACAAAAGTGGCCAGAAGATGCAAAAGAGATGATTGAAAGTGTTTGGCAAGAGCCTTACGGGGACTCACGACAAGAATTAGTGTTTATAGGGGTCGGATTGGATCAAGAAGTCATGAAAAAAGAACTTGAACAATGTCTTTTGAATTCTGATGAATTACAGTCTGATTGGAAATCCTTTGAAGATCCGTTTCCTTCTTGGAATCAGCAGGCGCAAGAATTAGAAGATGCGCTCAAAGTACATGAAGATACATCCAAAAATTAAGAAGCTTGGTTTTACTGCTTATGAACTGGGTTGTGAAATAAAACAATCTCTTTTTGGCTCATCTTCGGCCATTTTGGAGAGAACGTCACGTTTTGCAAAAGAGGAAGCTATGTTTTTTTCACGGAGTAAGCCTGTTTTGTTTGTTGGCAGTGGATATTATCCTGAAAGTGCACTTGCTTTACGTCAAGATGGATTTACAGTAACACTTTTGGACAAAAACCGTTTTGCTCTTTATTGCTCAAAAAAATTTAGATTTTCACAGACACGTGCAGATGCACAAACCTTTAACTACCATGATTATGATCAAATTATTGTCGCAGTCATGGTTAATAAAAAGGAATTGGTACTTCGTCAAATTTTACTAACGAATCCTGATGCAATAATTATACTAAGAAATGTGAACGATAACACCTATTATACACCTGCCAAAGAAATTCCAAAACAGCTAAAAACTATGCACGTGATTACGCAGCCAGAAACGATTATGCATGCGCATGTTCTCAAAAAAATCTAATGCACTTCAATCCATTTAAAGTGATTATTAAGCAATTTAAACACATCAAAGACGGCAATAATAATAAGAGAAAGTAAACCTGCATAGAGCCAGTATATTCCTGGAACAGGTGCAGTCTCAAAAATGATGGCAAGTGGTGTGTACACAACTAAGAGAGTTATGAGTATTGCAATAATCGAGGCTGCAAGTAAATAGACATTTGCATTAAGGGGAAGACGTGTAACGGGATATCGAAACGAGCGAAAATTAAATGCATTTGTCACACCAAAAAAGACAATGGTAATAAATGCAAATGTTTGTGCCTGTTCGAGTGGCAGCTCTAATACATTGAGCATGTAAACAAAAGAAATAACTGCAGTTATTATGACAGTAGCAGTTGCTAAAAAGAGCATGACGGCAAGATGTTTATCAACTAGTTGTGATCCTTTTCGTGGTTGTTTTTGAAGGACATCAAAGGATGGTGGATTAAATCCAAGCATTATTGCGGTAAGTTCATCGGAAAGTAAATTGATAAAGAGTATCTGCATTGCAACAAGTGGAAGAGGAAGCCCCATCATAATTGCCACAAAGACAAAGCCTAATTGTGCGAGTGTGATTGAAATTTGGTATACGGAGACTTTTTGAATATTCTTAAAAATTGTTCTTCCTTCAACAATAGCGCTGACAATCGTTGCAAAATTATCATCTTTTAATATCAGATCGGAGACTTCTCGTGAAACATCTGTTCCATTTTTTCCCATTGCAATTCCAATATGAGATTCCTTTAGTGCAGGTGCATCGTTTACACCATCGCCAGTCATACTGACAATTTCACCTTGCTCTTTGAGTATTCGAACAATTCGAATTTTATGCTCGGGTCGTACTCGTGCAAAAATTTGGATACTGCCGATCTGATCTTTTAATTCTTCATCAGTCATGTCATCAAGCTCAAAACCTTCAATAACGCGACCATGTAATCCGACCTGCTTAGCGACTGCGCCAGCCGTATTTTTATTATCCCCTGTAAGTATTTTTACTGCGATACCTGATTGCATACATTCGTGAATTGCCACCTTTGCCTCATCGCGTGGTGGATCTTCCATAACTGCAAATCCTAAGAATGTTAATCCTGTTTCTAGCTGCTTTTTGACTGTCGATTTTGTTTGTTTTTGTGCGAGTGCTAACACGCGGTAGCTTTGTGTTGTGTATGAGTCAACAATTGCAAGAAATTCTTTTTTCTTTTCATTAGTGAGTGCCCTAACTTTATTTTTGTATCGGTAATGCGTACAACGATTCAGAAGTATCTCGGGGGCTCCTTTTGCATAGACATTGTTTTGTTTTTGTTCTTTTACAAGAACACTCATTGTTTTATTATGAGAACTAAAAGGGATTTCTTCAAGACGATCTGTAGTAAATGTGTCTTTGTAAAGCTGTGCTTTTGCACCTAAAACGAGCAATGCGGCTTCTGTTTGTGAGCCTCGAATTTTGTATTCATTACTGTCCAAATGCTTTTCAATGCCTGCGTCATTACAAATAATCCCTGCTTTGATGAGTGTGTGTACATGGGGATAGGAATTTGGATCAATCTTTTTTTTCCCGATAGTAAAATCGCCGTTTCCTATATATCCTGCGCCACTAATTGCTACTGTATGTTCGGGTGTGAATAGTTCGCGAACAGTCATTTGTCCCTTTGTAATTGTCCCTGTTTTATCCGAGCAAATAACGGTTGTTTCTCCCAATGTTTCAATAATTGCCATACGATTGACAATGGCATTTTTTTTGGCCATTCTTCGTGCACCGCCTGCAAGCGTGGTAATTAAAACAACGGGAAACCCTTCAGGAAACGCAGAAACGCTCAGTGCTATAACAACGATGAGAATTTCAATAGCAAGTTCTGTTGTCAGTGGTGCATCCCGAAATGCCATGACAAATCCTGTAATAATTGCAAAAAAAAGTGCGTTAATGGACATATATTTAACAATAGTATTGACTTTTTGCTGAAGTGGGATATCTTTTTGTGTTTGTGTAATCATACCTGCTATTTTTCCAAATTCCGTATTCATGCCAGTATGAATGACTTTAATTTTACAATGTCCATTTACAACATATGTACCCATGAATACTTTATGTTTATCAATGATTTTTCCAGAATGCTCGCTTGGCGTAACAGTTTTATGTACTTCCTTTGCCTCTCCAGTAAGCATACTCTCATTCACTCGTAATTCTTTTTGTTCTAAAATTATTCCATCTGCAGGAACTTTATCGCCCGTTCGCAAGATAACAATATCTCCGGGAACTAAATGATGTGATTCGACTTCTTGTTCTTTTCCATCACGAATAACAAGTGAGGTCTGTGTAATCATATTTTTGAGTGCAGCAATGGACTTTTCTGCTCTATACTCCATGAAAAAGCCTACAACAACGACTACAACAATAACACCGACAATTGTGTAGGCTGTAATTTCTTTTCCAACAAAAAATGAGAGAATCGCAGCAAATGTAAGAATATATATGAGAAAATTTGATTTTATCTGTCGAAAAAAAATTTTGAGCGCAGAATTTTTGCCTTTTTCATCTATTCGGTTCTCTCCAAATTGATGTAAAAGCTCACGAGCCTTTTTTTGTGTCAGGCCATTATATGACATATAGTCTATTTATCTGGCTTTCTCTTTAAAAATATTCTTCTACACTCTCAAGAGACATCCATTATACGATTTGATATTGTTTGAGGTTTCGTGTGGCATGACGACAAATCCATTGTGTGCTTGGGTGTTTTGAGGCCTTCCAAGCTTTTAGAAGTGGGAGTGTTTGTTTTGGGTTTACTTTGAGATAATCGGCAATACAATTTGCAACTGATTTTTGCACAAATTTGACTGGGTCTTCTTTGATAAGTTCAAGTATAAAAAAAATAGGTTTTGGATTGTCAATAAAGACATCAAGTTTTGTCGCCCAAGGAAGTTTAGGACGCAAACCCTCGCTTGCTAATCGTCGAAGATGAAAATCTGATGATTGTGCCCAGCGTTTTATTTTCTGAAGAGTTTTTTTTGGATGATGTCGTATAAAAGGGCGAATTGCATATTCACCGGTACAACGCTGTGTGATTTGCTCGATTGCATTAAGTGAGATGTCGACATGTTCTAACCCATAGATTTCTACAAATTTTGCAACAGGCAAGACCCAGTAGTATTGTGTGAACATACCAGTTTGATTGGGATTTGGTTCTCCTAAAATCCGTGTTAAGATGTTGATTGCTTGTGGATATTCTTTTACGAGTGTACGTTTGAGTGCATTTGCATGTAATTCTACCCGTTGTGTGTATGTGAGTGGTCTGTATTGTTGTTTTATTGTTTGGACATATGTTTCCTGATCAAATTGCGGGTATACTTGAAGAATCTTTTCGCTAAGAAGGATTGCTAAATTTACTCCAAACCATTTTGTGATTCCGGTCTCCGTAGTCATATCGTTATACAGGAAGCAAGAATTAAAAATGTTTTGTCAAAGAAGTCTTTATTCAAAAAAGTGTAATGAAGAGCACCTTGCAGTAGGATTAGAAAATTTGGTGATTGTTTGAAAGCTTCTTTCAAACTTGAGGATGAAAATCCGAAAAGATGTAAGCAAATTTTCGCACGATTCTCAAAGCGGGACTCTTGAGCCAAATCTGCGTGCTCTTCTTTGAAAAATAATCGGTGGATGAAGTCATCAAAGAAAACATATGAGTAAATACAATTTGTTTTATTAAAGAAAAGAGATAAAAAAATAAAAGGGAAAAAGTGGTTAATCCACCATTTCAATTTCGATGTTCAAACCTTTAGGAATTTCGACACGCATTACCATTCGAAGCGCTCGTTCATCAACACCCATATCGATGAGTCTTTTATGAATTCGCATTTCATATCGTTCCCAACTTGCTTTTCCTTCACCATCTGGCGATTTTCGCGTAGTGATTTTGAGCTTTTTTGTAGGTAACGGAATGGGGCCTCGTACATCAACACCAGTTTTTTCAGCAATGGACTTTATGTAGTCACAAACCTGATTGATCTTGTCAATGTCGGTGCTTACTAATTTAATACGTGCTTTTGGCATTGTTGATCCCTAAATGTTTTTCTTTTTTACAGCCATACACATTCCTGCAGCAACTGTTGAACCTGAGTCTCGAATTGCAAATCGTGACATTTGAGGAATCTGTTTTGTTTCTTCAATAACTACAGCTTGAACCGGTTTTAATCGGACAATTGCAGCGTCACCATTCTTAATAAAGTCAGGGTTTTCTTCAACAACTTCTCCTGTTGCAGGATTGAGTTTCTTCTCAATTGCGACAAATTGACAAGCAATCTGTGCTGTGTGAATGTGGAAAACCGGCGTGTAACCAACAGTAATAACTGATGGGTGGTTGAGTACAACGATTTGTGCTGTGAATTCTTCTGCAACAGTTGGTACATTGTTTGTGTGTCCAACAACGTCTCCTTTTGCAAGATCTTTTGCTCCAAATCCTCGTGCGGAAAATCCGATGTTATCTCCAGGACCTACTTCTTGAACTGATTCGTGATGCATTTCAATAGATTTAAGTTCTGCATTGACACCTTTTCCTTCACGTCCAGGAACACCAATTAATTTATCGCCAACTTTCATAATACCTGTTTCAACTTTTCCAACTGGAACCGCTCCAATACCTGTGATGTTATAGACATCTTGAATTGGTAAGCGAAGTGGCAAGTCAACTGGTCGTTGAGCCGGTTCTAAGCTATTAATTGCTTCAAGAATTGTTGGGCCTGTGTACCAAGACATATTTTCTGATTTTTTCACAACATTGTCTCCTTTTAAGGAAGCAACTGGGATGAATTTCACAGTGTCTGGTTTGTATCCAACAGATTTAAGTAATGTTGTAACTTCTTCTTTAACTTCGTTAAAACGCTTTTCGCTCCAGTCTTGCAAGTCCATTTTGTTAACTGCAATGATCATTTGCGTAACACCAAATGTTTTCGATAAGAAAACGTGCTCTCGTGTTTGTGCATTAATTCCGTCATTTGCTGCTACAACAAGTACACCTGCATCTGCTTGTGATGCTCCTGTAATCATGTTTTTAACAAAATCCTTGTGACCTGGTGCATCAATAACTGTAAATTCGTATTTATCAGTTTCAAATTTCTTGTGTGCTAGGTCAATTGTAACCCCTCGTTCTTGTTCTTCTTTCAAGTTGTCCATGACGTATGCAAATTCGAAACCAGATTTACCGAGTTGTTCAGCTTTATCTTTTAATTTTCGCATTGCTTGTTCGTCAATGTTACCTGAGTCGAACATCAAACGGCCTACCGATGTCGATTTTCCATGGTCTACGTGACCAATGAATATCAAGTTCATATGTTCTTTCTTTTTTGCCATTTGCTGCCTCCATTTTCATAAATGGTAAACTATGGTGAGTGAAACATTGGCCTGTTTATAAAGATTATGGTTAAAAGCTTGCGAGAAACTTGCCTGAAAGTGAATCTTTGCTCAGATGATGGCGCGACATTAGTCATGCACAAATGCAATATCTGCGACAAGGGCCAAATGGTCTGAAAATGCAACATCGCATGTCTGAAATTGCTTAATTATTATATCAGAAGTATGGAGTATGTAGTCAATGCACTTTTTCGGATTATATCGGGGAAAGGTTGGCTGGTGGTCTTTAGGTTTATAAGCAATCTGCTCAAAGAATGTCGAGAGAGTTTCAGGAGTAGTATTAAAGTCTCCAATGATGATTGCACCTTTTTTTGGAATAATTGTTGAAAGCTCTTGCAATTGCTGCTCTCGTGTCTTTTTTTGTAGTGCTAGATGAACTAAAAATACGGATAATGGTTTTGGTGCTTGTATATTCATTTCTATGACAAGACGCTTCATACCTTTTGATAAATAATGTTTTTTATATGTACATTTGTGTTTACTGACAACACCATTTGCTTGTTTTTTTAAAATGGGAAGTTTAAGAAGCGATCCTGTGTATTTTGTGTCAAAAAATTGGTAATCGAAGACATTTCGAAAAAAAAGCGTTTGATCCCCTCGGATGAAGGATCCAGTATCTATTTCCACTAGTCCTATAATATCGGGGTCCTGCTCAAGAATCCATTGTTCAATTGCAGCCATATGTTTTTTTGTTTGAAAAAATTTCCAAAATTGTAGATAGTCACTTGTTTTGCCAGAAAGTCCTTGGCCATAACAGAGATTATAACAAACAATTCGCATACCCTCTTTTCTTGAAAATTCATTTAAAAATGTTTGCATATGTTCGGGTTTTGTGTAAAAATTAAAAGAAATAAGCAATATTACCTTGATGCCTCATTACGACATGGCGCGATTGTTTGAAAGCTTCTTTCAAACTTGAGGATGAAAATCCGAAAATATACAGTGCCTCGTCGGCAAGATACGCGAGTCCGAATTAATCGTAATATTGCTGTAAAATAAAAATTCGATTTTTTACATAAACCCCATATGTTCAGCTCCATCAAAAAATAAGTAAAAATAACATTTGCAGTAAAATAAGAAGTCTAAAAAAATATTGAAGAAAAAAGAAAAAATTTACTCCAATCCCTTTCGAGATCGGATTTGTTGGGAAACTTTCTTTTGCAATTCGTCTGGAAGTCGCTCAAAGTTCTGATCAACAAGTGAAGATGTTCCTCGTCCACCCGTTGCACTTCGAAGTTCGTTTGATAATCCAAACATTTCTGCTACAGGAAGTTTTGCTTTTACAACAACGTGATTTTCTTCTTGAATCATATCCAAGAGTTGTCCTCGTTTGTTTGAAACAAGCTTTGAAATTTCTCCCATGTAATCAACAGGTCCTTCAAATTGCAATGTTTGTACCGGTTCAAATAGTACAGGATTTGCAGTTGCAATCGTTCCACGAATACCATCTCGAACAGCCGGATAAACTTGTGCAGGTCCTCGGTGAATTGCATCTTCGTGAAGAACAAGATCATCCAAAATAATCTTCATACCAATACATGGTTCATTTGCAACTGGTCCTTTTTTCATAACATCTTCAAACATATCTAAGATAAGTTCGATAATTTCGTTAATTTGAACGATACCTCTTGTTGCATCAACAAACATATTTCCATTAATTACAGCTTTAATTTTATCTGCTTCTTTTGCATCCATTCCTGCATCGATATATTTTTGACGAATGTCGAGATCTTTTTTCTTATATCGGTCTTGAGGAACTTCCCCAGTTTTAATCAAATGCTGAATTTCTTGTGAGAGAGGTTCACATCGAAAGTACAATTTATTGTGTTTGTTTGGTGTTTTTCCTTCTGCAAGCTCACCTGTTTTTGTAATAGTCTCTCGGTAAACAACAATTGGTGGTGATGTTTTTACTTTCACATTCTTTTCTGTTTTAATTCGATTTTCAATGATTTCTAAGTGAAGTTCTCCCATACCCGAAATTAAGTGCTCACCTGTTTCTTCGTTAATTTGAATTTGAACTCCTGGGTCTTCTTTATTTACGATTTGCAAGACTTCAATTAATTTAGGAAGGTCGGATGCACTCTCAGCTTCAATTGCTTTTGTGATAACTGGATCAAAGATATGTTTGAGTTCTTCAAATGGTTCTGTTTCAACACTACTAATAGTCTCCCCTGGAAATGATTTTAATCCTGCGATTCCAACGATGTTTCCTGATCGAGCACCTGTAATGATTTCTCGTTTTGCACCATTTCTAATGAATACTTGCTGTATTCTTCCCTTCGTTCCTGGACTCATACTTTGAAATACTTCCATTCCTTTTTTGAGTGAGCCGCCAAATACACGACCTGTCGCAATTTCACCCGCTTGTGGGTCTACTTCAATTTTAGTAACGACGAAGACGAGTGGTTTATTTGGGTCACAGTCAAGAAGTCCTTTACCGACATCGGATTCTTTATCTCCGTGCCAGAGTCGTGGGATTCTATATTCTGCAGCCTGTTTTGGTGTAGGGTGATGTTTAATGACTGAGTTAAGAACACACTCGTGAATTGGTGCTTGTTCTTTGAGCTTTTTATATTCGTCAGAGCCGTCACTATATGCTTCAATAATTTGTTTGAATGAAATGCCCTTATCCTGCATAAATGGAATCGAAAGTCCCCAGTTATGAAATGCAGAACCAAACATAACTGAACCATCATCAACGCGAACTTTCCATTTTTCAGCAGTTTCATCCCCTGCAATTTTACGAATAAGCTCATTTACGCTTGCAATTGTTTTAATAAATCGTTGTTGCATTGCTTCTGGCGTTAATTTTAATTCTTTGATCAAACGATCAACTTTGTTAATAAATAAAATTGGCTTTACACGTTCACGAAGTGCTTGTGTGAGAACTGTTTCAGTTTGAGGCATAATTCCTTCAACTGCACAACATAAAACTACTGCACCATCAACTGCACGCATGGCTCGAGTAACGTCTCCACCAAAATCAACGTGTCCTGGTGTATCGATGAGATTAATAAGATACTCGTTACCTTTAAATGTGTGAAGCATTGAAACCGATGCTGAATCAATAGTGATTCCTCGCTCAGCTTCATCTGCGTGAAAATCTAATTGTCTTGCCGAACCTGCAAGCTCAGAAGACATCATCCCTGCTCCAAAGAGCAAGTTATCTGAAAATGTTGTTTTTCCATGATCTATGTGTGCACAAATCGCAATATTTCGAATGTTATCTGGATGCGACATTGCCTCTACTATTCTATCACTTCGTGTAGCCATATTTATTCACCTTGTCTGTATAATAATTCTTCATCAATTCGTTTCCAACTATGAATTTCTTGATTAGTAAACCAAAGTCCGATTTCTCTTTTTGCATCATCTTGAGAGCTGGATGCATGAATGAGATTTTGCAGTGCTCGTTTGGAAGTGTCTGCGAGTTGATATGTATCAAACGAATAATCGCCTCGTATTGTTCCGGGAGCACTTTGTTCAGGACTCGTATCTCCAACGAGCTTTCGCACATGGAGTATTGCATTGTGCCCTTCTAGGACTAATGCAACAACAGGAGAAAGTCGAAGAAAATCAATTAATGATTTTCGAACGGTTAATCCCAATTCTTTATTTGATTGTTCAATACTCATCCCTTTTAACTTGTAGTTTTTTCGTTGTTTTTCACCAACTGTTTCTAACCAGTTTTCGTCTGCAATATAATGATCACCTGCAAGTTTTTCATCAGGGTATGCCATTTTCATTGCAACAAGCTTTAAACCACAGCGCTCAAAGCGCGTTATAATTTCACCAATTAACCCTCGCTGAACCGCATCAGGTTTTAAGAGAATGAGTGTTTGTTCAATCATTGTTTTTTCGTAGTCTCCTTAATTTTATGATATTCTTTTGTCCACTTTGTTTCACGTGGTTTTCGACCAAGCTTGACCATGTTTTTTTCTGCTTTTCTATCAGCAAAATACCACACTCGGCCATCTTTTCGAATATACATAATACCTCGTCCTTGAGGTATTTCTTTTCCGCTAAAACTGCATTGTACCATTTTTTTACCTATTAAGTGGGCGAGCTTCTATTTCTGTCTCGCGAAGCATAATCGTATCTCCAAGTCGAACGGGGCCTTTGACATTTCGTCGAATTATTTTATTAGCATCCCGACCTTCAAGAATTTTGACACGAACTTGTGTTGCTTCTCCTCGTGTTCCAGTTCGACCAATAATTTCTTCCACAGTACTTGTTACTGCTTCGCTAAATTGAACTGAACCTCCGGATGTTTTTTGTTTATCAGCTTTGGGAGCCATGCTTATTCACCTTGCAAGAATTTTGCTAAATCGTCTTTTGCATTTGCTTCATCAATAACTGCAACTGCTGTTGTTCCAACAGTTAAACCTGCTGCTGTTCCTAATTCTTCTTTTGTACTTACAGTAAAACAAGGAATGTTTTTTTCTTCACAGATAAGTGGAATATGCATAACTAATTCTTTTGGTGAAACATCGCTTGCAATAACTACTGCTTTTGCGACACCGCGTTCTGCTGCCTTTGTAACTTCGTTGGTACCCTTTTTGAGTTTTCCATTTGCTTTGACAACTTCGATAATTCGAAGCATATCTTCAATTTGTTGTTCATTGAGTTCTTGTTGAGCCATTTTGTACCCTCACAAACCGAGAAGATTCTCTTCTCTCAGGCATAGTGCCGTCATTAAGGTTATCCAGTTGGAAATCGCAGGGTTTTATAAAGGTTATTGTGGGTTGGGTTTCAATCTAAAAAGAAAAAAGAAGAGCATCTTGGAGCAAAGTTAGAAAATTTGGTGATTATTAACAGCTAAACCTGCGTGCTCTTTTTTGAAAAATAATTATCGGATAAAGTCTGCGGGTTCGAGGTGGGCGTTCACATAAATGTACGTATCAGCCACATTCTTATTCGCGTCGGGATAAATGGTTCAAAAAAGAGTGCAATACGTGACATTGCTCCTGCAGGGTATCGGAGTTTTTTGGAGGAAGTTGTTGCCGCCTTATGGATGACTTTTGCAATCTGCTCTGGAGAGCTTGCGTTTTTGGTCATATTTTCAGATTGCTCAAGCATGCGTTTTTGTTTGGCGCTCAGATTCTTAGGAAGAGCCATATCTAAACTTCGCGAAAAAAAGTCAGTTTTTACTGGACCGGGTTCAACAATCTTTACTCGAATACCCTGCTGTCCAGCTTCATAGAATAAACTTTCACTAAATCCTTCCACTGCCCATTTGGATGAGGTATATAACGATGAAAATGGAAACGCGATTCTTCCAATAATTGATGAGATGTTAACAATAACTCCTGATTTTTGCGTTTTCATAATGGGTAGAACTGCCTTTGTTATTAGGATAAGTCCTTGTACATTTGTGGCAAGCTGGCGCGCTATTTTTTCTTCACTGATGTCTGTTAATTCGCCAAAGAGTCCATATCCTGCATTATTGACAAGAACATCGATTCGTTTATGTGTACGCATGACTTTTGCCACAGCGTTTTTGATAGTGTCTGGTTTTGTGACATCAAGAGCAAGTATTGTCACATTTTTTGGAAAAGGGGGAGCTTGAGAAATATCCCTCATTGTTGCAATAACTCGCCAACCTTTTTTTGCAAAGAGTTGCGCAGTAGCGTATCCAATTCCACTTGATGCGCCAGTTATAAAAATGACTTTTTGTTTCATAATATTATGGAAAAATACAACAAGTTTTTTAAAAGGTTATGAATGTGCACATCTCACGAGCCTGTAGCTTAGTCTGGTGGAGCGCTGGTCTTATAAGACCCATATTCGCGTAAGGATATGTGCTGAGTCAGCCAGTGGTCGCGAGTTCAAATCTCGCCAGGCTCATTTTTCTTTGTTATATTTGCAAGGACAATTGTCTGCGAATCAGTAAATTCATAATAGACACCGCGATGATAAAATCCGAGTGTTCCTGCTTCAAGCTCAATAGTATCGGTGTTTTGGAGTTTTTGCGCGGCTTTGGCGCGTATTTGTCGTGCATTTCGCTGAATCTGTGCTTTTCCATCTACAAAGGAAATAAAAGAATCAGCCGGTTGAACACTTGCTTGCCAGATCCAGGCCATAGAATGACAAGTGTCGCCAACATTTTCCATCTCAAATGTAATAATTTCGTCTTGTGGGTGCACAATGCGAGCAATCTCAGTATACGTTGCAAGACACGTGCTTATGTTTGGTTGATAAGAAAATTCGCCCGCACGAATTTGCGTATTTGCAGTATCGCTCACACGCATTTGTAAGACGACGGGTTGAGTTTGTTCTGTTTCAAGTGTGATACTTGCATTACATGTTGCACCAACCCAAAATTGTGAGGGTCTGACAAGAAAGGACGTGATGGGTGAATTCCCATCAAAAAAAGTGTATATTCCCATACGATCCTTAAAATCAACGACACAATCTGAATCGACTGTTTGTTCTGTTAGTGACCAATCGATGCCAGACTGACAACCGATAAGAAAAATACTGAGCATGATAATAACCATTGCGCGCATGTAAGAGATTATAATACGCTGATTTTATAAAGATTCAGTTTTCATATACGCTCTATGGTACTATCGACTCCATTGTTTGCAAAATCCATCTCAGTGATTCTTGCAGTTTTTTTGGGTATCGTCACGTATTCTATTACTTTTTCATTTGAAAATTTTTTTGTTCAAAGTTTGATGATAATCCTTGAACTGTTTATTATCTCATCCATATTCTTTTTTATTCTCGGGTTTTTCTCAACACTTGGCGCTCAAATGGTTGAACTGCTTGCTATTCGTGGACAATTTTCTTCTCTTATAAAAAAAATTGTAGCTGCCATTATTCTCATCCCTGCGTGGATAATTGGTGCGGTTTGTTCGTTTTATATTCTTGATATTGTTGAAATTTATGCAGGGGTGTATAGAATAGGGGCATACTTACTTATTGTGTTTTTATTTAATGTATTTTATGCTGCACATCAACTCTCAAAAGGAAAACGCCATACAGTACTTGGGCATTTTTTTCGAGTGGTGGTACTTCCTCAAACATATTTTGATCTGTATTATTTGTTTACTGCGTTTACCCGTTCATTGTTTTATGCACTTATTTTTGTCAATCTCTTAGTCATTGCATCCGTATTATCAGTTGTTTTGCTTGGCTTTCCATTTTTACTTGGTTTAGGATATATTTGGTGGTGGTTAATTTTACTTGAGCGACGAAATGCGCATTTATTGCTTGGCATAAAATTTAAGCCAATTCCAAAAATTCGAAAACGAACACTCAAAAAACGCTTGTATGCACATCTTTCTCGATCCATCACATGGAAGGGATTGTTATATTTGGTGCTGAAATTTCCTATTTCCGTGCTCCCATTTACCGTAATTGCGGGATTATTTACGCTTGCTGTGACTATTTTATTGCAACCACTCTTACAAACACTCACGGTGTATGAAGCAGCAGGATATATATTGCTTGCTTCTATAATAATAATAATAACATTACATATTGTTCGTTTTCTTATTAAATTACACAAAGGGATTGTACTCAGATTGTTGGGCATATAGGTTTATTACTATCTTGTGACGAAAACTTTATAAATTGGTGAGAAATTCTTGCCCTTATGAAACGAATTTCCAAATATATGGGCGTAGCAGGTTTGCTTGTAGGTAGCTATTTTGCGTTCATGCACCCACAGCAAGTTGAAGTCAATCAACGTTATCAAGGTCGTTCCGGTGTAATTGAACCAGGGAGTTATATTGGTATCTTTGATCCAAAATGTCGCAATACGCGAAATGGTGCACCAGAAGCGAGGATAAATATTACGCGTTTTGTGAATGGTGGGGTCGCTTATGATACTCTGGGAAATCCTCTTGAAGTGGATGGGGTGAAATATAGGGTTGAAGCCACTAGATTTGGTCGTTTCTCAGATCCGGTTGCTAGAGAAATAAAACCTTCGAGTTTAGATTCTTACATAAAAGAATAAATTTAAAAAGAAGACAATTCTTTTTTTCTAAAATTGATTACACAACTGCTCCTGTAGTGTAGTACGACCCAACCTTCAAACAAAGGTTGATCATGTTGTGCGACATAAAGTAGCAAAATGCTCCTGTAGTGTAGTCCGGCCAATCATTCAGGACTTTCATTCCTGAGACCCGGGTTCGAATCCCGGCGGGAGCGTTACTTTCTTTACCAACATTTTTGTGGGTCGTATGTGTCACTAACTCCAAGTGGAATGCCCATTTGTCTACGTTCCACGCATTTGGTGGTGTGAATAGAGACGCTCCGGTTTGGTGTGTTTGCCTCAGGGATTTTTTTGAAGTATCGTCAGCAAAAGTACCTAGATAAAAGTACAGCATCATTCTCGCTCAAATGAAGTATTTTTTAGACACATTTCGCAATCTACACTGTTCATTGTCAGAAATATCGAGGGTTTTGAAAAGGTGTTTATAAAAATCCATAGACACAGCTATATGCAATTAACATCAACGCACGTTTAATAATAGCACTTAAAGTTGGCGATAGTTTTCCAAAAAAATATTAAGCTCTTCACTATTATTACAACCTACAATCACAGATGTAAATACCTGGCTACTTCTTACTAGAGGTAAAGAATCCATAAGAGAATGCCCTGAGAGAATTTTGTATGCAGAAACTGCGCACTTTTTCTTCAACAGCATATTAGTAATCTGCTACCTCTCGTCCGCAGCTACTCTAGAATTGTACCAAACCCATATATTCTGCACATCAAGACTTTGTATTTTGGAAAGCACCTCGACTCCACCTTCACAGATTGCTACAGGAGTCAAATTTTTATGTTTCACCAATTCTACCTGTTCTTCAACGACATCATGTCTCCCCGCTAGATATAGAAACCCATGACTAATATTTCCCACAAGACTATAATCACAAAAATCAAATGCACTAAGCAAATCCTGAAACTCATTTCGGTTGAACATAATTTGAGAAATTTCCTTATCAGAAAAAGGAATCGCTCCCGAGTTAACGCCATACCACTCCTGTCTCAGAGGTTGATTTAATCCGATCAATTTAATTTTTTCAGTAGCCAAAATGCGCTGACGAAGATGCGAATCCCAAAGAGAGTTTCCATTAAAATAGTAATTGTATCCCTTGTGAGGATTAGCAAAGCAAATTATGTCAGGGTGACTTTCTTTAAAAGATTTTAGTATAGGGATCAAGTAAGGTACAGGCGACATAGCATATCCTCTAATACCCGAAGCATATGCGAAACGCAATGTATTCGCATAGTTATCGATTCTTTCAGCGAGAGTAAACTTGCTATTATTACCCCAACCTGCAAACGCATCTTCTCCAAGAATTATTTTAGGGCTTTCCACAATTGGTGATTGTTGAAAAGATTTATAAACTTTTAAGTAAATAAACGACTATGACTATTAGACAAACTGTCACGAATGTAATTATTTACGATAATGAGATTCTTCTAGGTAAGCAAAAAGCAAAGCCCGACAAAATCCATCAATTTAAAGAAGAATGGACCATACCTTGTGGAACTATGCAACAAGAAAGTGTTGAAGATTGTGCAGTGAGAGAACTACAAGAAGAGACAGGACTAACCCCTTACACCATATCTCTCATCGATGCCTATTTAATAGAATTTGAAAAGAATAGTCAATTGTATCAAACGATAGCAACATGGGTGCATATCTCGCCAAAAAACAAAAACGCATTTGCTAATGATGATTTGGTTCAATTACAATGGGTGCCCCTAAGCGAGCTTAGTAGATACATCACACCTGAATCCAAAATTTATTCGCTCATGAGCGAGAAAGTAAAAAAATATCTCAATTTACAATGATTACACCCGAAGATTTCGCGAAATATGAGATGGTTGGAGAAATTCCAAGTAGATTAGCTAAGCTTTGCCTCTATGTTTCAGAAAATTACCCACGTATCATTATATTCGGACCACGAGGCAGTCGAAAAACCTGTCTTGCTACTGAAATTGCAGAGATATTAGTTGCAAAAAAAATAATTGACAGATATATTGTGATTACTGACAGAACGTCACTACAAAAGCAATTATCAAAATATACACCTAGAGAAATCTTTTTGATTGATGCTTTAGATTTAACTCAACTTGAATTAAACAGCCTGTGCAAGAACGACATATCGTTTATTTTGACACTCGATCAGGAAGTTAATCCCTTTATCCAAAGTGGTTACAGCACAACAGATACACCCTATATAATTACCCCAGAGATTTTATCTTGGACAAATAATTTGTCACTCAAATATAAAAATCATATCCTTACATATCTGAGCTCTGCGAAAATAAACAAGAAAATTATTCCATTTAGAATGTTAGAAGATATAATCCTGAACTTCAATAGGTATTCAACTGAAAAATTATTGCTGCACTTTGTTTATTTAGAAAATCCAGATCTTTTCAAGGTGCGCTTCAATCTTTTGAAGAAATTTTTGGTCCAACAGATTCGCGACCCGCCAGATTTTGAAAAAAAATTTGAACAAACCTTGTGTTTTGTTCAACGACCCCTCGTGAAGCATAAACCTACAGGAACAGATAAAAGATCCAATCTGATTGCATGTGAAATTACAATCTTGAGCCCTTTCGCTTGCGAGATTAATGGACACAAAATACAGAAAGGTTTCAATAGATTGGTAGTTTCCGATGGAAAGCACAAGTGCGAATTTTGCAAGAAAATGTTTAGAATTCAAGCCCCAAAAGAAGGAGCTCACGTATTATTTTGCGATTCGCAAGGCAAAATAGTTCCTAATAATCTATGTAAACAATTTTCGCAAGACATAGATTGTGTGATCACCACCCCAAGAAAATAAATTACACCGAATTATCTCTTGCTCAAGGTTAATAATATCTTTCTTAAAATTTTCGTTAAGCTTTGAAGATCTATAATTGTACAATGAGCTAATGACTGGAACAACTTTCAAAACCTCTAAACCATTATTCATTGCAATTATTTTAAATTCCTCAATATCAAAACAACGAACAGGGAATTCTTCAGAAAGCTCAATGGCTTCCCTTTTTTTTAGAATTCTTCGCGCCTCAGCAAAATTTCCATTCGAGACACTGTTTACAAGTTTACCATATAAATTATCAACACCTATGATTATTGTGCCGCCATTTTTAGTAACGCGACACAATTCAGATATAGCCTTTTCATAATCATTTAAGCAAAAACTTACACCATCTCCAAGACTTATACTGCAGTCAAAACTGTTGGCTTCAAAAGGAATTTCACGAATATCAGCCACTCGGAAATCACAGTTTTTTTGTGAGCAATTTTTTCTTGCAGTTTCTATCATCCGGCCGGAAATGTCTAAGCAGGAAAAATGAAGCCGTGGTGTAGAAAAAAAATATGCATCTCTGCCAGTTCCACAGCCGGCATCTAATACTTTCCCTTCCTCAGGCAGATACATTTTCAGTACCGCCATACCTATCAAATTACGAAGAGCGGGCTTCAAGAAATATTTATTCTCAACTTCAGCATATTGGTCAAAAAACTGTGATAGCCTCTGAGTGTCCGTCATACCTTCATAGTATAACTAGCAAAATTTATAAAATCGTCGTTATTACCAAGTAATAATGCACCATACATTAGATATTGAAGGAACTGACGCTTGCGGAAAAACAACCTTAATCAACAAAATTTTAGCAAATTATCCACATTTTAAGAGAGGTCCCGATTTTAAAGAGCGAATTGCATTTGCTGCGGGAATAGATCATGATAAGTTTTCCTTTGTAGAAGACTATCTCAAGCTGCCCGTCGAAGATAGAGTTAAATTATCAAAAGAGAGTGCTGTGTCGGATAAACCGGTAGAAATTCTTTAAAAAAAGTGAAACTATTTGATTTTAAAGAAAAGGACAGCCTT
>JBLKOU010000056.1:0-5607 GCA_047603125.1 Candidatus Woesearchaeota archaeon
CCACCGGCAGCAGCACCATTACCGCCACCACCACCGGCAGCAGCACCATTACCGCCACCATCCTCTGGAGGCAGTATTGCTTCATTAGGAGGTAAATCTGATGCCTCTGCTAAAATACCACAAATGATTTGAACTAAATCAGTACAATCACTCAAACTTTCTCCTAAACCGACACAAGTAGAAATAAAGCCATGTATATCCTGACAGACGCCACCACCTAGTTCAATCTCATCAAAGTTTGGACACATGTTAGGAGTTTCCTCATAATCATCAATAAGGTCGCATGTTCTTGCAACTGAAAATCCAAAGCGAAATGACACCTCAAAAGGAGATAACCCTGACGCTGACTCAATACTTGCTGTTGTATCAACACAAGAAACAAGCAAATCCCCAGTATATGATGAACTAACTGCAACTTGATCTGAAATTGCAGCTGCATTAATGGAACTACCCTGTGCATTAGTCTCAGGTAAATCAACACCACTACTTCTATTAAATTCCATGAGAGGAGAAACACCTTTTTTTGATAAATTGAGCACCTGCGGATCATAACCCAATGGTGCAAAAACAGGATTACATACACTTGCAAAATCAGTCGAAGAGGGAGCAAAAGAAACAGTATCTTTTACATCATTCCAAGAACCAGATGGAATTGGCGGAATAGTGCGTAAATCTCTATTAACTGCAACACAGTGATTCGTTGCGCGCATTTTTCGCACGTATGTATTATTAATCACAGTCGTCTCCAATTCAGGTTCAACACTACATTCAACTCCCGAACTATAAAAAACCACATCATTTAAGTGTTGAGCAATAGTTTGGGAAGCTTGTTCTATGTGATTCTCATGCAAAAACATTGTTTGATTGATCCGCTCTTCAGAAATCAACTCAGTCTGTCCCGCAATAGAAATACAAGTACACAAATACCCATGACACGGACGATTCATCACATCAAATAACTCAGTAAACATTAATTGAAGAGGATTTTGCGGATAATCATCTAAACTCCACCTCTTTATTGCATTAAAAATATACCCGAACCTGTATGGAATATACTCCTCACGTGAAATATTAATTTCTTGAACAGTATCGCCAGTACGCATTCGAACACGCAAATCCGCAATATCTACCTGTATTCTATCATCCTCCAAATTCATAAGAGAAATATTCGGTTCAGAAATATGAGTTATAGAAGAATCCCGAACCTGTAATAAACGAAAGTATTCATCAAGAGTTTCTTGCACATAAAGTGTAAAACTATTTTCTAACTGATTATGGGTTGGAAATTGCTCTTCATTACAATACAGTGCAATAGGCGTTTTATTATCAGGACCATAGACCATATTATTTATTGCAAACTCGCTCAAGCCGGTGTGAAGTCCTCGAGTGATTGCTACTTGAGATTCCGACTCAAATGCTGCCATACTATCAACATCCGGAGTAAAAACACCATACTGCGTAAATAACACACCCGTTGCAAAAATTGCTGCAACAACAAGAAGTGCTGCAGACGCGTTTGCTTTGCTCATACACTAACAACTGGCGTTTGATTTTATAAAGATTGTCTTTTTTGGCAGATATAGACCCTTTTTACGAGTTAATCCTCAACAGTTTTATCGAGAAAAACGCGCAGTCACAGTATGCGACTCATCCATTGTAATCGTACATTCATATTCTGAACCATTGCAAGCACCGCCCCAGCCATCAAATTTACTATATCCCAACCACGTAGCCGGAGTCGCCGTCAAATGAACAACTGAACCATAAGAAATATCTTGAACTAGACGCGAACAATCTTCATTACAATTACGTCCGGGGCTTACATCAATCGATCCAGATCCACTCTCTTTTATGACTGTCAACGTATAAGAATCTGGCGGAGGACATTCACCCCATCGCGGTTTTCGCTCATTTGGTAAATGTGTTGAAAATTCATGCGGTTCTGATTGAAAATTCTGTACGCACCAATTATTAATGTTGTGAGAAAACGGTGAACCTATAAACATACGAGCCATGCCTGTGATTGGATTTATTGATTCAACAGAGGAAACATCCCAATTATTCAAAGGTCGATTAAAAGAAGAAGCATCCCGAAACATAGAATGCATGTTTTCTACAGAAGAAACATCCCAAACATTCAATGGCTGGTCAAAAGAACGCGCAGACCAAAACATTCCCCCCATATTCGTGACAGAAGAAACATCCCAATTGTCCAAGGGTTGATTAAAAGAAGTAGCAAGCCGAAACATAAAAGCCATATCAGTTACAGAAGAAACATCCCAATTGTCCAAAGGTTGATCAAAAGAAGAAGCGCCCCTGAACATCCCACCCATATTCGTGACAGAAGAAACATCCCAATTGTCCAAGGGTTGATTAAAACTACTCGCACCAGCAAACATATTCCACATATTCGTCACGGAAGAAACATCCCAATCATTTAAAGGTTGGTTGAAATCTCGTGCTCTTTCAAACATCCTGCTCATATCAGTTACAGAAGAAACATCCCAACCCGAAATATCCATATCCGATACAAAATTAGAACCATACATACCTCTATTACTATGATAAAACATTCCACGCATATCTGTCACTGAAGACGTATCCCAATACCCTATGTCTAGTTGCTCCGTAACCCAAGAAATAACTGGCGCATCTGTAAATAAACCTGCCATCGATTGTACTTGTCCAGTGAAAATATTATTAGCATCATCAGTAAAAGTGAACATATTATCATTATCATCGTAAATGACAAAACGATACTCGTAGTTACCAATCGGGCACTGACTAGGATATGGACCCCTACACTCCCGAGCATTTTTTACACCGCCAAATAACATATGATCATCTACTATTAACATTCCATTACAACCGTCCCAACTACCAATCTTACCAACGTTACTAGGATTATAACAACGAGAATCCGCACGTTCAAAACTTCTCTCAGAAGATTGAGATTCTTCGAATGTTGCCCTAACAGAGCGATCCTTAGTTATTCTAAAAGAACAAACGGGGTTAAAACCCGCATCCGCACAATCACCTGCCCAGCCGGAAAATTGATGGCCAGGTTTCGGTATTGCTTTTAGTTCAACAAATGTTCCACTTTCATATTCATTTAAAATTTCAGAACAAGAAGTACCACAATCATCTCCTGGTTCAATCTCAATGCTGCCCAAACCATCTTTTTTAACTCCTAACTCAAATGCTTCATCAGAAACCTGAACAAAATCTGCACCTATGCCTCTCTGATCGCGAGAGCGAACTACCCGACAAACATTTCCAGAAGTTGAATGTCTACAACTTGATCCAGTCCAGCGTAAAAATTCATAACCAGGATCAGGTTGTGCATGTAGTGAAACAGTACCTGAACCAAGATTAACACTCCCTTCGCACACATCTCCACAATTAATTCCTGCCAAACTTGAAATTATTGTTCCTGAACCTTGACCCACAGAAACAGATATTGTTATTTGTCTTTGTGTAAATGTCGCAGTTACTTCTCCCGATTCCGACATAGTTACAGTGCAAGTTGCTGAAGGCTCATCTTCGCAAACACCACCCCAACCAGAAAATTCATAGCGTGAACTAGGTTCTGCCTCCAATGTAACAACTGTGTCTTTAGCATATTCGTTTAAAACCTCACTACAAGAAGTATCGCAATCTTCGCCTGAAGAAACACTAACAGTACCAGACTCTTGATCCCCTTTTTTAGTGACCCGCAACTCATACCGAGGTTGTGTCGGTTCATCTTCAAAAGAATAATATTGTTCCATAAATTCACTTGCAAAGTCTTTTTTATCAGATGCATCGACCAATCCTCCCGATTGTTCTGTTGAAATAAGCACAAACATTTTTTCATTCTCCGTTTGATCAGAGCTCGCAAGCCATAGAAGAACACTAGTACCAGAAGTTCGATAATCATTAAGCGTTAAATCCTCGCGAGTTTCAGACGTAAAATCTTCGAAAAAAGTATATAAAGTGTTATTTAAATCTTCATACGAGTCTTGTGCGTTATCCCCTGATACGACCACCATATATAAATGTGAAGCACCGTCTAAATAGTCTCCTGTAAAATCAATATCATCTATGTTATTTGTTTCTACTAAACTACCAATTTGCAAAGGTAGATTATCTGACACAAGCTGATAAGAAAGAACCGAAGTAGGATATTGTGATTCGAATACACATTCGCCATCTTCTAATATTTGTCCTTCTTCACAAACGGGAAATAGATGCGATAAGTCAAACTGAAGATTTGAATCAGATCTCAAACACTCATCGTTAAAACAATCCATATCTGAAATAAATTCAATATCTAGCCCATAGCTTTCTGCAGAAAGAATTTCAACAACAGGAATCGAATGTTCAATCGTTTTTGGACCTTCCGCATCATCTACACTATACGTTTGTTCATACGTTTCACCATTAACAACCCAATTAATTGTGATATCGCCACGAAAGAAATTTCCCTCAACAGTTTCACTACGCCCATTTACTATTTGCGCCGATACAAAGAATTCATCCTCATAAATATCATATTCGATACCACGTAATTCAAACTGCGGTAAACACGAAGGACAATTTGCTAATTTATCCGCATCTGAACAAACGGAATCAGAACTACAAGTCTGTAAATCCACATCACAACCACTCAAAACGAGAAAGCCAAGCACTAAAAGTATAATGAAAAAGTAATTTTGCATCTTCATACGAGCTTTTCTGCAAAAACCCCTTTATATACTTTTCTGAAAAGACCGCATAGAAACCATTTCAAAAGTCGCAAAAAACAGCTCTAATACAAGGGTTGAAAAAGTTTGAACCATCCACAGAGGCGAACCTAAGTGTTCTTACCAGATTCTCTCTCTTTTTTTGAATAGAGTAAAAATCCACCACCAACTAAAAATATAAGTGCAAGCAACCCTATTATTGAATAAATCGTAGTCTTTACAAGATTTGAAGATTGCACATCCATGCGTGCTGATGAATCATCCCCATCAGTAATATCGTCAGTAAAGTCTTCAGGAGGAACATCAGCAGCGTCATCTCTATCAGGACTCGTATCATCAGAAGTAGGTTCTTGAAGCGGAGAAGGCGATTCTAAATCAGTAACTGAACGGTCTACAATTCGAACTTCACCAATATTTCCCGGACCTCTCGTACCAGAGGATGTCGAACTACTACCTTGTTCTTGAACCTTGTCATCTTTTTCTACAGAACTACCATGAACATCATAATAAAAATAAGCCCAATCGGTATTACTTGTATTAGACGTCACAAATAACAATTTTGTTGTCTCATTGTAGAGCGACTTATTTATATGCACCCAAATATTTAATTTTGAATCTCTAAACCAAAATCCTTCCGTTGCATCTAGAGTTATATTTTGAAATTCTCGGTCGAGTGAAGTATGATAAATACTCGCATCAAGCTCTGCAGGAACAGTATAATTACCAAACCAATAGCTCGAGTAAACACTACCGTTCAAAGTAGCTTCCGCGTATTCATGAAATGAGTCTAATAATTGAACACCCATAACAACACAAGAACCATCCAAATATTCATACCCAACAGGGCAAACAAACTGACAAGACTCTAAACCTTCAGGCGATT
>JBLKOU010000057.1:0-5518 GCA_047603125.1 Candidatus Woesearchaeota archaeon
TTTAATAAAAAATAGCCAACTGTCAAATGAAATTCCCGCACTAAATAGTTGACAAACTGTCAAACTTGGGATAAAAACGAACCTTTTTTTGTTTGAACACGCACTTGTGGCGCACTTACATGATAAGATAATGATTTAGGATCCGCTAACGTTAGCAATTCAGGATGATCTTCAATAAGACCTTCTTGTTTTCGCCTATCATACTCCTGCACTAAATACGAGCGCATGAGCGTATCTGGATGATTTGCATAAAAAGCACGTCCTTTGTGAAGTTTTCTAAAATCTTCTCCATCCCTTGCAAGAATTTGCTCTAAATCGACTTGTTTGGATAAATCACTCAATAATCGTTTTCGAATGTTTGCTCCCTCCGACTTTGTATACTCTGGAACTTCAATTCCACGTAAACGACCACCGAGAGGATAGGTACTTCGAAACAATGTCGGCATAAGCGCCGTTGGTAAAATAAGCATATACTCAAAAGCACCCCTTGTACCAATAAATTGCTTTGCTAAATTTGTCGGATTATCAATATCCCACTTAAATGAAGAATCAGCAGGCGTTCTGTAACGAGCAATTGCAAATTTACACTGAGCATTCGTATCACCTTGGTCAATTGAGCGACTCAGCAAGTATAAATAATTCTCCATCTGTTCAGGTCCTGTTTGAACATAATTATAATCAGTAAACGCTTTGATTTCTGTAAAAACCTTTCCAGCGCTTTGTGGACCTGCACGAAGACCCGGGTCCACACTATCAGGTAAGATATTTCGCACCTCACCCCAGGGAAACTCAACGAGATTTTGAAAGCCCAAATCTGTTGGAAAACCACCATAAAGAGACGTATATGCGTGTTGAGTAAATGTCCCCATACCATGACGTCGGTGAGCAGAGCGTTTTCGTCCCACATCTCGATTTTGATTCGCTAGTTCTTCATCTCCAAATGGCAGAAGTTGTTGAGAACTGTAGAATTGCGGGGCAGAACGTAACGGATTATACAACACCTTATTTGCTTGCCTCCCCATAGATGTATTTTTGAAGAATTCTATTTATATACTTTCAGGGAAAGAAGAATATATATTGTAGCATACATATTAAAACGCCACAATATCTTGTAGTTTGAAACACCATCGAGCGGTGATAAAAAAATCCGCTCACCCGGATTTGAACCGGGAACCTCTCGGGAACTGCTCGCTGTGTTTTGTATCATTCATGCAATCTTCTTGCATCGTCAACAAACGACCTACAGCCAAGCGCTCTGCCGTTGAGCTATGAGCGGATAGTGATTGATGAACTGCAATCAATTTATAAAGTTTTTGTGAAAGTAGTCGACGACATTAATTTCGCATAACCCGGCGATTTCACGACAGTTGTCAAGTTTGCAAAATCAGAGCTGCATGAATCGCTCTGATTTTTGATTTTACGCCAAGGAGTTATGCTTTTCTTTTGCCGCTAACTAAAGACCCCCGCAATAAAAGCAGAATAAAACAAGATTCGAAGATACCCTATGCGCGAAAACGTTTCACCAATATTAGCGCACCAAAAAGAAGCAATAACCAACCAAACATAGACAGAATATATTGCACAAAAAACTCATATTGCCCATAAAAAACTAATTGCTTGAACATTTGAGAACTCAAGTGCGCAGGAAAATTATCTGCAAAAAAATACATAAACGTACTCATGCGCTCTAATGGTAAAAGCATTCCTGAAACAAAAATAAAAAAGACCAGTAAAAATGTTGTTAGCAAAAGCGCAATTGATTCCTTTTGAATACTATATGCTAATAGCATCCCCAGTAATACAAAAAAAGAAATGGTTAATACCAAAACAAGCAAAATTTCAAATATAAATCTCTCAAACGATAATTGAAACAATAATGAACCTGCAACTAATACAAATACCACCGGAAGTAGCACAACGATCAGACAAGAAAAAAATACTGAAAAAAGATCAGAAAAAAATATTCCCCTTATTAAACGCAAACGTACATACGATGAGCTATTTATTTGAACTAAACTAATGAAATTTGAAATAAGAAGCGAAAGAAAAATAGTTATGAGAAAAAGAATCGTAGGATAAATAGTTTGAAGACTGAGCATATTTAAACCCCTTACAACTAGTTGTGCTTGCTGTTGAGAATCCAACGATTCAAATTCATCAAGAAATTCATCATAATATGGAACATATGCAGGCTGCGCCTCATACGAAACCGGCTTCAAAAGCTGATCAATATTCACCGAGTCCACAGCCACAAAATCAGAGTTTAATCTCGCAAGTGATCGTGAATTTGTGCGCAATTGATTCTGAAATGCCGATAAATCAGCACTCATAGTATCGACCACGCGAATTTGATTATCTAAAAATGAAAGAAATGTCTCCAGACCATGCAATTTATGATTATAATCCTCTAACTGCATGTTAAAAGATTCAAATTGTGAATTAATACCAAAATGGACAGTTCTTATTTGTGTACGAAACTGAGATATTGCTAAAAGCAAAGGTTCCTTTTGATATTCAGAAACATTCATATTCCAAAGAATTTGCTCAAAATCAAGTAAATTATCTTCAACCGAAAGCCAATGATTTGTCACCTGTTCACTCAAGTCTCTATTCACCCAATCCAAACGTTCTAAATCTTCTTTCATTACTCGAGATGTATCGCGCAATGTGTCTCTCGCAGCCTCTAGCTCAATTTTAACTGAACGTAAAGTGTCCAAATATCTCGTAATGCTTTGGGCACTTTGTGAGAAAAAATCTTCGTACTGCACTATATTCTCATGCATATCAGAAAAACCATCAAGCAACGACTCGGTTTGCTCACGAGACAACTCTTGATTTAACCCATCAATGGTCGCTTGAATTAATTGAAGAATTTCCCAAATCACTGGTTCACGAGTATTATCATAATATACACGAATGTGGAAATTATCTTCAGACTCCACAACAACACAAACAAATTGAATGTGATTTTCTAATGCAAACAAACAATCCCCCAGATCTGAGTAATTGCTAAGCTGAAATTGAGTCTGAAAGCGCTGCTCATAATGAACAAAAACTGAATCTGAATCTTGCACCACCCCTATGGGAACTTTCATCAAGCCCTCAGGATTAAATGATAAAAATATCAAACTGATAAGAACAAGTGGAACGACCACTAAGAGAGCAAGGTTTACTTTTCTTCTCAAAAAATTCTTTAAAATAGCTCCTATTAAATACCAACTAGTGTGAAACATTTTACGCTAAACCTCGATTTCCTAAAAACAGCGCATGTAAAAATGACTCTAAATTATGTAAACCGCTTTCCTTTAAAGATAACCTTATACGAAAATCATCATAAAAAGTACCCTCGTGAACCAATCCTAATTGTGAGCAGTGTTTGGCTAAATCTGAGAGAAGATGACTCGAGATTATTACTATTTTCCCTTCTTTACTTAAATATGAAATTATGTCCCAAACAAATAATTGCAATGAAACATCTATACCATTAAATGGCTCATCAAAAATCACCACATCAGGATTATGTATCAGCGATACCACTATATCAACCCTTTTTGCCATACCCCCGGATAATTGAGTTACTCGTTTATGCCTCGCGCCATTCAAATCTAATCTGCTCAATAACCAATTCATACGACGCTTCAACGCACTTTTATTCACCGACAAAAGCCTCCCAAAAAGTAAAATATTTTCTTCAACAGTTAAATGAGAGTATAATGAATTTTGCTGAGGAGAGTAACCGACATTAGTCCTCAACTGAAACGATTTATTATTTTTAATTAAAGAAACAGTACCTGAAGTTAAAGATAATTCGCCAATCAAACCCTTGATAAAAGTAGATTTACCCGCTCCTGAAAGACCCATGAGACCTAAAATATCGCCCGAAGTAAGAGTGAGATTTATGTGTTTTAATTGAAAAGACCCTTGTTTAAAAACACAATCCCTCACAACTAGCTTATTCATTGTCGCTTACTTCTCACTAATCGTTCTCGTATGACCAAAAGTTTCATACTTAATAACCGTTGGCGGAAGCTTTAAATCACCAAGTATGGAGAGTTTTGATTTAATAGTATAAGTAATGATTCGCTCCTCATATGGATCAACACTTGAAAATTCCCACCGAGCAACCGTTCCTTTATGCGGATGCGTAATTATTTTTGCAGGGCGTAATGTACCCACAGCAAAGTCCTTTTCAATTTCTGTTATGTTTGGAATTCTTTCAATAATTTTTACATCTTCAAGGTGTCGCTTCGTTCTATTCTTCACATCTAAAATAACTTTGATTTTCTTTATCGCACCATCTGTTGAAACAGTCTCAATACGTTTGGTAATGATAATTGGTGAGCGAAACGTGTAATAGAGCACAAGTATCAAAACAACAATTGCCACACCCGTTGCTACAGAAAAGACAAAGGGTCGATAATTTCGAACAATGCTTAGCTCAATTCCAGCCCCAGGATCCAATGTGATTGAAAAGACTATATTTCCTTCCCCATCAATAGTTTGAGACTGAAACGGAATATTTGATTGCGTAAATAAGCGCTCCATGAAATTTGTTTGAATAGTGACTACTTCTGTCGACTGCACATTCCCTCGATTTCTCAATTGCACTACATAATCGTATCGCAAAAATTGTTGCTGATCAGTCAACACCGTTCGATGAAATTGTGGCTGGTATGACCGTATTCTCACAGGTATCTTTTCAACCGTCCCAAGCGAAATATTATTTGCCGATAATATCACTTCAACCGAAAAATTTTGCTCAGGAGTTGTTGAATCAATTTCATAAGTAAAATGTTGCTGAATCTGCTCCCGACCTTCTAAAACCATCGAAAATGACTCAGAAAAATGAGGACTGCGAAATGTCACTTCCAACGGGTCAATTAAAAGTGCATTTCTGTTAATAAATGTCAAACGAACATCAAATGGCCGACCCGGATTAATAACATTATCCTCACCAACACTAATGCCCGTATAAATTGAGGGTGTAAATGTTCTTGCCGTGTCAGAATGAATAACTATGTCAACATTTTGTGTATAGCGAAAATCAGTACCAATTGCTTGAACAGTTATCGGAACCGTATATCGAACACCTTTTGCCAATGAACTTGAAGGATCAAAAATGACTCGTAGAGTACGTGTCTCTCGCGCATCAACTCGAACAACAGACGAACCATAAAATAAGTTCCAAAGCGGATCCGTCGTATAGATTGTATACCTATTCGATTGTATATCAAAGTTTGTAATTGTTAAATCAAATTCGGCGACTTCGTCCGAAAAAATTTGATTATTTACTGGCTCAATTGCCGTTATAAAGTTTGCTTGCGAAAAAACAGCTGTGCTCAAAAATATAATAAATACTATGTATAAGTAACTTCTTACGTTCATTATATAACCCCTTATGAGTACCTGCATACTTTCGATTTAAATACTTTTCTTTTTCCGTGCTGTGTCGGATAAACCGGTAGAAATTCTTTAAAAAAAGTGAAACTATTTGATTTTAAAGAAAAGGACAGCCTTT
>JBLKOU010000058.1:0-5199 GCA_047603125.1 Candidatus Woesearchaeota archaeon
AAAAAAGCGCTATTTGGCAGTTCAACTCTCATGATATATGAGAAAGCAATGTCATTTATAAATGTTCTTATTTCACCCCAGAATCCCGGAGACTCGTTTTTTTACCCGAGAATCCCGGTGTTTTACTTTAGCTTTTAAAACACAAACTACAAAAATCACCTCAAAACTCAACACGATATGTTTGATAGTCATCTAATAATTGAGCACACACTTGCACAGGCACACACGTATCAATATAGCACAAAACAAAAACATCGCATACAGGCACTCATAGAAGAAGTACTCGCCAGACCAGAATTTACACAAGTTCATCAGTGGAAAAAATACGGACTGTGGATTGGCTCATTTGATCCAATAGAGCACCCGAAAATACAAGAATCATTTACCTACAAACTCTCAAATAAAATCAGAGAAATACCACTTGATGCGCAGACTGCAATTGGCATCCTCCCACATAACGGATTAAGTTTTACAAAAAATGCGCGCACAATAGTGTTTCTCCCACAATATGCATTTAATGTACAGCAAGAACAATACGCGCGTTTTACCTTCTAAGCATTTTTGCTGTAATTGTCAGTTGGAATCAGAAAATTCGACTGTATTCTCCACATCTGGACAAAAGAAAGCGAAAAAAGGAACAAATTTTATAAATTATGGTTTTATACCATAATACTATGGGCAAAAATGAGAAAGTCAAAATACTAGAACTATTAATAGAAAACAGGAATAAACAATATACCATTCGAGAAATTGCATTAGTACGAAACATTAACTACAAATCCGCATATGAGGTGGTAAAAAAACTTGAAAAAGAAGGAAATATACGATTAGAAAAAATCGGACAAACATGTTTGACTCAGTTCAATAATATCTTAACAAATTCAACCTATCTTGCTGAAAAAAACAGACTTGAAAAAGTACTTAAATGCAAGGATTTAAAGCTTATTTTTGAGGAATTGAAAAAAATTAATACACAAGCAATTATTTTACTATTTGGATCATATGCTAAAGCAACACAAACAAAACAATCAGACATCGATTTATTAGTTATTACCGAGGACACAAACGAAATAGAACGATCTATATCGTGGATCCCAAAAGACATCCACATTACAAAAATTTCATATAAAGAATTCGATCAAATGCTTAAATCAAAAGAATTCAGTGTTGTGAGCGAAGCTATGAAAAACAATATCATATTCCAAGGGATTGAGGATTACTATAGGTTCTTACAAAATGCTTGATGAGAAAAGAATAAAAGAAGTACAACAAAATGTTGCACAATATTTACAAGAGGGTTTGCTCCAAAAAAGACAAGCAAACCAACAAGCAATTACTATTCTTGTTGAAAATGCAAGAAATAGCATTCAAGAAACACGGAATGTTCAAACACCACTTTGGAAAATTGTCATATCTTATTATTCTATGTTTTATGTCGCAAATGCCGTTTTAGTTAAACTAGGGTACAAGGTAGGGGATAAAGTCGCTCATAAAGTTACTAGCGATGCGCTTATTGTATATGTTAAAGACCGATTAGCTATAGAATTATTAGATAGTTATCAAACAGCTCAAAGCGAAGCATTAGCAGGAATTAAGGCAAATGAATTAGTGAAATCTTTTGATTTAGAAAGAACGAAGCGAAGCATATTCCAATACACAACCACAAAAACCGTTATGGAATCAAAAGCACAAACATCAGTAAAACGAGCACAAGAGTTTGTCGCAGAAATGATGAAATTACTGTAATAACCAGACCCGCTTTTCGTCCCAGGCCTTTTTGCTGTAATTACCAGTTGGAATCAGAAATATTCGACTATATTCTCAACACACCTGCGCAAAATAAATCCAAAACACCAGGTTTACGCGCCACACTAATTTTATTCGAGATACGGATGATGTTGTTGTAGATTCATAAAATTTTGGCTAACTCCCAGCTTTAGTTGCTGCTTTTAACAAAATTATAGGGTCTCGAGTTTTTTATACAATAATAGTATAAAGGTTTGCGTGTAACAGCTCGTCAACAATACACTCATTACTCCCCATAGCTGCGTACTCGTAAAACTGCATCTGCAAGTGTACACAATTGTTGCTCTCCCGTATCTAATTGTTTGAGCATAACTTTCTTACTTTTCACTTCATCTTCTCCAATAATAGCAACAAAAGCAATGCCAAGCTTGTCTGCAAATTCAATATTTTTTTTCAAAGAACGGCCGTTGAGATCAATATCAGTTTTTATCCCACCTGCACGAAACTGCATCGCATATGAAATTGCATCAGGGAGTCGTTTCTTTCCCATCGCAATCACATACACTTGTGCGGCACTTGCGCGTTGTTTTGTTTTTGCATCACTTAGTATCGCATCAAGTAAGACATCCAAACCAAACGATGTTCCAACTGCAGCAATAGGTTGTTTGGTTGACGTGAACTGACCAACCATATCATCAAAACGACCGCCTGCTCCAACGGATGAAGTAATTGTACTCTCCTTGAGATATACTTCCCAAACCGTACCCGTATAATAGGAGAGACCGCGAGCAAGTGTTACATCAAAAACTGCGTTTTTTACTCCAAATGCGCGTGCAAAAGAAAAACACTCAAGTAATTCTTTTACCCCTTGATTTTCAGGAAAGAGTTTTTGATAATCCTCAAGCGTTTTATTGGTGACCAAATCAAACAATGTTTGTATTTGTTTAGATGAAAAACCTTTTTGTTCTAGTTCTTTTTTTACCCCGTCAGCCCCAATTTTTGCAAGTTTATCTAAGGAGAGTATTGCTGATTCGCATATTTGTGGTGCAATCTTTGCTTCTTGCATGATTGCATCAAGGAGTTTTCTATTATTGACTTTAATTATAATATCTTTTTGTATGCTTGCAAAAAATGTTTCAATAAGTGCAAGGAGTTCTGCTTCAGCACTCACAGATGTAATTCCAACCACATCGACATCGCATTGATAAAATTCCCTATAACGACCTAATTTTATCGGGCCATTTCTCCAAACGCGATCAATTTGATACCGCTTAAACGGTTTTTTGAGCTGAGGATTCATGGCAACAACACGAGCAAAGGGTACGGTTAAATCATAGCGAAGACCTAATTGACGATTGGCGTTATCAGTGAGTGTGAAAATTTCTTTTAAAATTTCCTCACCACCAGCAAATTTTGACGCCAGCGTGTCTTGCATTTCTAGGGCAGGCGTTTCGATTGGATTATATCCAAAGAGTTCAAAGACCTCCTTTAATTGTGCAATAAGTTTATTTCGAACAAGTGTTTGTTCAACTAAAAAATCCCGTGTTCCTTTAACAGTTCGTAAATTCATTGTTTCTCCTCAAAATCATTTCTATAGAAAAGACGCACATTAAAAAGGTTACTGATGAAGATAACCAGCACAATACTGTACAGATCCTCGTAAAAACCTTTTTTGCATACTCTCTACTACGACGGCATGCTATTTAAATGTTTGGGAAGAATTTATAAACACCCTCCAAAACCGAATTAATAAATATTTCTCGAGGGGACAGTGTTTGAACTTAGTCCGATACATAAAACGCACTATTTCGGCGATTTTGCGACTGCTTGTAACGATTTTCAAACACTATCCTCAAGGGAGGGTTTTTCTGTTTTTCCAAATATAGGCACCTATTATTAAAGCACAAATATGTAAACAAAACAGTATAAAAATTGTAAAAAGTTCCACATGTATATTTATACCATAAAACGGAATAAACCAAATCGATTGGAATCCTCTTAGTAGTTGAGAAATAAACCCGAATATGCCTTCTCGATTTATGAAGTGCGTAAAAAAGAAAAAAGAGGAAATAATCAGTAGAAAATGTATTATATTAGAGAAAAAGATAAAAAATAGCTTTTTTTTATAAACCCAAAAACCTAAACCTGCAAAGAGTAATGTGAATAAAATTATAACATAATCAAAAACTAAAAGTCCAGCCGCTAAATATAAAAGAGCAATTGCTACATTCACACCGAATACCAATTTTAGAAACTTTTTAGTTACCATTTCCCGTTTAAGAAAAATGGTAATTATAAAGTTTTTGTAAGAATAGTTAGCAGCAAAAGAAAAGCATAACTTTTTGGTGCAAAATCAAAAATCAGAGTGATTGTTTGAAAGCTTCTTTCAAACTTGAGGATGAGAATCCGAAAACAAGCAGCTCTGATTTTGCAAACTTGACAACTGTCGCGAAATCGCCGAGTTATGCGAAATTAATGTCGTCAACTAACATCTAAAAAAGAAACAATCATATATCAGTTGGTATCTAATGGTAGCATGAACACGCAAATAAACATCAGAGTTTCCCCAGAATTTCACAATTCCATGAAAACATATTCTCAAAAACATGGATATGGATCAGTCCAAGATTTTATCAAAGAGACCATAAGAGAAAAATTATTTGAACAACCACCTGTAAACAAAGACGAATTTCAACTCGTCAAAAAACTCTTTGAGATCAGTGAAAAAAAATCACTCTATGGAACTGAAAAAGAGCTATTTGAGAAACTCCGGAGAAAGTAATTCATGGAGTATGAGCTTGTTCCAACTGCCTTTTTTCTTGAACAAGTAGACAGATGAAGCTGCCGCTTTAGTTGAAGAAAAACTGTCTTTAGCAAAACAGAATCCTTATCGTTTTAAACGAATTCAAGGATATTTTCTTTTTCGAATTCGATTTGGAGACAAACGAAAAGAAAAGCGAATTATTTACTTAGTTGATAAGCCTGCTATTAAAGTTCTTTGTATTCTTGACAAAGATAACGAATACAAACAATTACGAAATTTTTTGAAAAGACATGATTATCTGTGAACAGATTTTTGCACAATCTGTCATATATTTCTAACCATCTGTAGAATCCAGTTTCAGTTGTTAACAAAATGTCGATAACTCAATACTATGCCCCAATTCTTTCTTTTTTTACACTTATGCGAAGATCTCATCCCAGCTTCCCGGTGGGACATACGCCAAAATTAGCCTGCAGACAATCGGCTAATTTTGTGATTTCGCTTCAAGGCATAAGTGCTTGCACAGTTTAGGTACGTCTATTCGAAGATACTGTCCAAAAAAATACATTTATAAATATCCTACAACCAAACAAAAACTATGCGCGAACGATATGATGTAAAACTCAAGTATTACCATCTTCTTGGTGTACTGACAGCCATTGCACTTGTCCTCCAACCCTTTTTTGCAG
>JBLKOU010000007.1:0-34621 GCA_047603125.1 Candidatus Woesearchaeota archaeon
TCGAAAAAGACTTTGAGTAACGCCTTCATTTTGAGTGTGTGGGCGTAATTGACCAAGGTGTCGATTTCGTTTTTTGTAAGAAATGTGATGAGTGCGTTTTGATTTTTCTCTTTTCTGATGCGAAAAAACTCAGCGATATTTTCGACCTGTAACTGTTTTTCATACTTTGCATACGCACGATAGAACACCCAGAATTGTTTGAAGACTTTGATGATGTCTTTTTTATACGCCGTTGAAATCGGCGTGCATGAATCATTCTTGTAAATTCTGTTTTGATTCAACCGATTCTGCAAATCAATTATATCGTCTTCCCTTAAAGAAATAAATTGCTTTTGCACAATGTTGCTGATTTTCTTCAAAACAAGCAAATTCTTGTACACCGTTTTCTCCGGACAATTGCAGTCGTACATGATATGGCGATAATTACCTTGAAATTTGGCATTCACATACTTTTTGACAATATCTGTGTCTTCCTTGAATTTGAAGAGCTTTCCCGCTTCAAGCCTCACAAATAACGCCTGTGCTTTTTCATATGTTTTGAAAACTTTGGCTTCTTCCATGTTGTTGTGTCTCGTGTCTCCCACATTTTTTAAAAGGAGTGATTACTTCAGACAGGTGGTTACTCCATAAACACTAAGCCACAATTCCTTTAAGTCATGTTGTGGGACAAAAGTATCAAGGAGTATTTGGTTTATAACCCTACGTCAGACATTGTCCGGACAAAAAACCAAAGAAATGCATCCTTTAAATCACAGCGTTAAACAAAAGAGGGACAAAAATAGCTATTTTACCATAAACCAACCCTCGTCGAGAAAAAAGGTGAACCTGAACATTAAAAGTACTATGCACCGGACAGGGTTCGAACCTGCGTAGGCTGATGCCAACGGGTCCTAAGCCCGTCCCGTTTGACCACTCCGGCACCGGTGCATAAAAAACAAAAGAGCTGAACTATTTATAAAGGTTCGGTTTTTAACAACAACCTTTATAAAAAGGGAGAAATTTCGCAAACACTATAGAGATGTGGGGTCGCGCCTGAATCTAGCAAAGAAAAAAACGCAAGGAGACAAAAATGGGAGTATACAAATACTTACAAAAACTTTGGAAACAACCAAAAAAACAATTAGCACAAATCTACAAAGAAAAACTTGTTGAATGGAGACGACAACCAGTCACAGTACGAGTTATGCATCCAACACGACTTGATCGAGCACGCGCTCTTGGCTTTAAAGCAAAACAAGGATATTTTGTGGTTCGCCAGCGAGTCTCAAGAGGAGGCCGAGAACGAGAACAATATGCGGGTGGAAGACGGTCAAAGAATGTTTCACGAAAACAAGTTGGTCATATTTCTTATCAAACTATTTGCGAACAACGAGCACAATCTAAATTTGTCAATTGTCAAGTCTTAAACTCATACTGGGTTGGAGAAGACGGAAAACATGTCTGGTACGAAGTAATTCTTGTTGATCCACATAGTCCAAGTGTTCAAGACGATAAATCTTGGCTCAAAAAACAACGCGGACGTGTTCAACGAGGTTTGACAAGCTCTGCAAAAAAGAGTCGAGGGCTTCGAAAAAAAGGTATCGGCGCTGAAAACGTTCGCCCGTCAATTCGAGCAAATAAGAGAAAATTACACTAGGTGTAACCAACAATGTGGTATAAGCGCTTTGGATACCAGCAAAATCCTTTTGAGCTAGATCCATTTAAAACTGAGTATACTGTTGTCAATCATAATGAAATTATTGATAATGTCTTATACTTAGTAGAATCTGGAAATATCATTGTTATCGAAGGAGGTTCCGGGAGTGGAAAAACTACATTTTTGCGCAGAATTGTTGACAATTTTCGCGGTGAAGGCAAAGTCATCTACATTGACGGCAATATCATCGGAAAAGAACCCGACATTGAACGCATACTCGATAGACGTGGAAAACGATTACTCAACATATTTGATGATAAGCCTAAAGGCTTAATCATTCTTTTAGATAATGTTGAAGCACTTTCAAAAAAAAACTGCGAAAAAATAAAATATTATTTTGATCAAAACCACATAAAGTCAGTCGTCTTCACCACACAAAATTACCAGCAACTCGATATCTCAAAAAGTCTCAAAGACAGAATTGTCCACAATATCATCTCCGTTCCAAAACTCAATAAATATGAAGCACTACGAATTATTCGAGAGCGATTTTCAGATCACTTTTTCCTTTCTGATGAAGTTATCATTCGTCTTTTTAATCAATCCAAACATAATATCAAAAAAACATTGCAAATGTGTAATGATTTATGCTCATTTGTTGTTCAAGAGGGACGAGGTGAAGCATTGCCTAAATACATTCCCTACATTGTAAAAAAACGCTCATATGCAAATTCGAAAATGCAGGTGCAAACATGATTTGGTACCAAGAATTAGGATTTAAAGAAAATCCATTTACTATTAAACCTACGCACCCACACGCCTATGTGGGAAACCAAAAAACAATTGAGCAAATTACAAAATCACTCACGCAAGGAAAAATTTGTGTTGTGCATGGAAAATACGGAGCAGGAAAAACAACGTTTCTTAAAACAATCATTTCCCAATTTGAAGGAAAGCGCCGAGTCATTTATTTTTCATGTAATAGACTGCTACAATCTTTAGACATAGATAAACTCCTCTATGAACGCTATCTTGTAACAAAATGGTTAAAAATTCGCTCAAAAAATATGATATTACTCCTTGATGAAGCAAATCATCTCAGCGAACAAGACATACAAGCACTCTACGAATACAAAAAAAACGGATATCTCAAATCAATTCTCTTTGTTACACACCACCTCGATAGACTCGCCATTCCAAAAACTATGAATCGTGCTGTAAAACAAAATACATTTGCCTTTGACAATTCCAAAACATATACCGAAATTGTTCGAGATCGCATTGGAAACCACCCACTCCTTCCCGATCCAGTTATTAAAGCAATCTATGCAAAAAGTTCATCCATGAGACACTTTCTTCAAAACTGCGACGTATTTATGAGAACAATGATAGCCCAAAAACGAAAAACAGCAAAAATCAAAGATGTTTCACGAATAACAAAAGTTCGCTGCTCGAAGCTATCCCCGCCCTAAAGGGACGGGGTATTACGCTTCTCACCTAATCGCGAACTTTTGAATTGAGAGTTTGCGGACTAAAGTCCGGGGTATTATACCCGCGAAACTCTCAATAATCAAAAAATGAGCAGTAAAATCTTTAAACTCGTTTTACAATATTAAAGACAATGGTCACAAACGAACTGACAAATGTAACAAATACAACACCCTTCACGCAGCTTATCAGGCCAGTATTTGAAGGGTTGTTCACAGATTTTGCACTTGCAGTACTTATTCTTGTCATTGGCCTGACACTTGGAAAGTTAATAGAGCGATTTTTGCTGCGATTCTTACGAGAGTTAGAAGTTCACAAAATTGCAAATTCACGAGCAATTCGCACCGATCAAATCATCGCATACTCAAGTAGCGTTATCATTTACTTTATCACTATTGTTCTTGTATTAAATCAATTAGGCATAACATCGTTTATTTTAAACGCGATTTCCATTATTATATTTATTATTATAGCAATTGTTCTTATCCTATCAATAAAAGATGTTGTTCCAAGTTTTCTTATAGGAATCTATTTGCGCCAAACAAAAAGACTCACTACCGGGCAACACATTACTATGCAGCTCATTCAAGGAACCGTTCATGAACTCAACACATTTGATTTTTGCATACATGTCAAAGATGAAGTGTATTATTTACCATATTCATATTATTTTCACACATTTTTGAAGAAAAAATCAAAAACAACTACTCGCAAATGATGCTAAATCTTTATAAATATATATCACACAAAATCCCTGTAGTTTACAGAGAAGACTGCACAAAAAAAGAGGGATCTTTATGGAAAAAGAAAAAGAGTTCATATTATGGTTTGATCAATTAGGCATCGAAGACGTTCCACTTGTCGGTGGAAAAAACGCCTCACTTGGCGAAATGTATCAAAATTTAACGCAACATGGCGTCGCAGTACCAAATGGTTTTGCAGTAAGCGCATATGCTTATAGATATTTATTAGATAAAACAAATTCAGTTCAAAAAATTCGCGACATACTCTCTGATTTAGATACGTCAGACATGGCAAACTTAGCAGAGCGAGGGGAAAAAGTACGAAATCTCATTCGACATTTAGAATTTCCACCCGAACTTAGACAAGCAATTTATGACCAATATGACAATCTCTGTAAACAATATGGGGAAAATACTGATGTTGCCGTTCGATCAAGTGCAACAGCCGAAGATTTACCCGATGCATCCTTTGCCGGACAGCAAGAAACATATTTAAACATCCGCGGAAAAGAAAATCTTATTGACGCATGTAAACGATGTTTTGCGTCATTATTTACGAATCGAGCAATCTCATACCGTGTTGACAAAAATTTTGATCATTTTGACATCGCTTTATCAATTGCTGTACAAAAAATGGTACGCTCCGACATTTCAACAAGCGGAGTTATGTTTTCTATCGATACTGAATCAGGATTTAAAGATGCAGTCTTTATTACTGCTGCATATGGACTTGGCGAAAATGTTGTACAAGGCGCAGTAAACCCTGATGAATACTATGTTCATAAACCAACACTCAAAAATGGGTTTCGCTCAATCATTTCAAAAACTGTGGGCGAGAAAGCAATTAAAATGGTGTATACCAACGACATTAAGCACCCAGTAAAAAATGTTGATGTTGCACCCGAAGATAGAAAAAAGTTCGCATTAAGCGAGGATGAAATTCTCACACTCGCAAAATGGTCATGTATCATTGAAGATCATTACTCAAATAAAGCAGGATACTTCAAACCCATGGATATGGAATGGGCAAAAGATGGCGTATCCGGTGAGCTATTTATCGTACAAGCACGACCAGAAACTGTGCATTCTCGAAAAGACGTCTCCAAACTAGAAAAATTCGTCATGAAAGAAAAAGGAAAAATACTCATCAAAGGAAAATCTGTTGGAGAGCTTATTGGAAGTGGCGATGTACATGTCATTAAAGACGTTCACAATATTGGTCAATTCAAAAAAGGGCAAGTTCTTGTTACTGATATGACTGATCCAGACTGGGAACCAATTATGAAAATTGCAAGTGCAATTGTGACAAATCGCGGCGGACGAACATGTCACGCAGCAATTATCTCACGAGAGCTTGGCATCCCCTGTGTTGTTGGAACACAAACAGGAAGCGAAGAACTCAAAACAGGTCAAAAAGTTACAGTTGATTGTTCCCAAGGTGATGATGGATATGTTTACGAAGGTGAATTGAAGTTTGAAAAAGAAATTACAGACTTAACTTCCCTTCCGGAACTTAAAACAAAAATTATGATGAACTTAGGAAATCCTGAGCAAGCATTCGAATTTAGTTTTATTCCAAATAAAGGTGTTGGTCTTGCAAGAGAAGAGTTTATTATTAACTCGTCCATTCAAATACACCCGCTTGCATTAATGAACTTTGAAAATATTGAAGATGAGCAAGTAAAACAAAAAATTGCAGACCTGACAAGTGCATATCCTGACAAATCTCAATACTTTGTTGATAAACTTGCAGAAGGTGTTGCACGACTTTGTGCAGCGTTCTATCCTAAACCTGTAATTTTGCGATTCTCAGACTTTAAGACAAACGAATATGCAAATCTTATTGGAGGAAAGCCCTATGAGCCTCGCGAAGATAATCCTATGATTGGTTGGCGTGGAGCGTCCCGGTACTACGATCCTAAATACAAACATGCATTTGGCTTAGAGTGTGAAGCTGTCAAAAAAGTTCGAAATACGATGGGACTCAAAAACTTAAAAGTTATGATACCATTTTGTCGAACAATAGATGAAGCAAAAAAAGTCATTGCAGTTATGAATGAATATGGCCTGCACCAAGGTGACGACGGATTTGAAGTTATGGGTATGTGTGAAATTCCATCAAATGTCATCCTTGCAGAGCAATTTCTTGATATCTTTGACGGATTTAGCATTGGAACAAATGACCTAACACAACTCACACTTGGTGTTGATAGGGATTCTGAACTGGTAGCACATGTCTATGATGAGCGAAATGATGCAGTGAAAGCACTCGTGAAACAAGTCATTGAAGTTGCAAATAAAAAAGGAAAATATATAGGAATTTGCGGTCAAGCGCCATCGGACTATATGGAATTTGCCGAATTTGTTGTTGAGTGTGGAATTCAAACAATGAGTCTCAACCCTGACACAGTACTCAAAACAACAATGAAAATGGCAGAAGTTGAACAGCGAATAGCAAACAAATAATTTTTTTATATGAAAATCATGTTGATTTTCATTCTTCTTGTTCTTTTTTTAAAACAGCATAGAGATTATAGCAACATCGCTCAATAATTTCATAAACTTGCTCGAAAGAATTATCATAATAGGGATCACCCACATTGAGCGAATCGGGATTTGTATCATATTGGCGCAAATACACAATTTGTTCCATCTGTTTTTTTGAGGCTTTCATTGCAAGCGTATAATAATGAGATTCATCCATACAAACAAGTAAATCAAATTTTTCAAAAAAAGATAGATCAAATGCTTTTACACGATGCTCATCTAAATCCAACCCATGTTTTTTTACAAGCGCGCGCATTCTTGAGTCCGCCTGCTCACCGACATGGTAGGAAGTTGTTGCACAAGAGTCAATCTCAAATAACGAATCATCTTTACAAATATGCTCCATAATAACTTTTGCACAGGGAGAGCGACAAATATTACCCGTGCAAACAAAGAGAATTCTCATGATTGCTTGTGTGCTAAGCACGCCTCCTGTACCGATTCCAATTCAATGAATTGACAACCATCCTGCACCCTATCATTTACGACAAGATTGAGAATGCACATATCTCGCCGATATACAGTCGAAATATCAAAGCATCGCTCTACCGAATACTGCTCAAAAGCAATGTAGGCATAACAAGAATTTTGCTGCTCAATCGTCTCAAAACGTGAGCACTCACCATGGGCACGCTCCATATCCGTTTGCGCAAGATTCATAATACGCGTATCGCTAATGGGTTCTGGTTTAAGTATCTGATAAAAAGTCACACTAAAGACAACTATCGCACTCACAAATAAAATGAGAAAAACGGCTACTTTTATTCGATGAATTCTTTTTCTTCGCCGTTTTGTATGACTGGTCTCAAAATCCAAATAGGAGCTCATATGACTAAATTTATAAACTTAGATTTTATAAAATATCACATAGTGAAAAGAGAACTACTAAAAGTATTTTCAAATTTTCACAAAAAAGAGGGATTATATGGTACGTATAGCAATTAATGGGTTTGGTCGAATTGGACGAATGGCCTTTCGAGCATTATTAACAAAATCACTGGAGGTCGTTGCAGTTAATGACCTAACAGATACAAAAACACTTGCACATCTTCTCAAGCACGATTCCGTTCATGGACAATTTGCACATAATGTCACCTACACTGATTCAAGCATCATTGTTGACGGAAAAGAAATTACTGTCTTTGCAGAGCGCGACCCAAGCCAACTACCCTGGAAGGATCTCAATATTGACGTTGTTATCGAATCTACAGGCTTTTTTACAAAAAAAGAAGATGCTACCAAACATATTCACGCAGGAGCAAAAAAAGTCATCATCTCAGCACCCTCGCCAGACCCAGACATTATGCTTGTCAAAGGAGTAAATGAGCACCAATACGACCCTCAAAAGCACCACATCATCAGTAATGCAAGCTGTACAACAAATTGTCTTGCACCCATTGTGAAAGTACTAGATGATAATTTTGGTATTGTCAAAGGGTTTATGACAACAGTTCACTCATATACTGGCGACCAGTGCCTTGTGGACGGACCACATAAAGATTTACGCCGAGCAAGAAGTGCAGCAATAAACATGGTTCCAACAACGACGGGTGCCGCAAAAGCAGTTGGTAAGGTGATTCCAGCCCTGCAAGGAAAATTAGACGGGATTGCAATTCGTGTTCCTACACCAGATGGCTCCGTAACTGACTTTGTTTGTGAACTCAAGCAAGAAACAGCAAAGGAGCAGCTAAACTGGCTTTTTGAAGAAGTATCTAAGCATCATTTGCAAGGAATTATCGAGTATAGTGAACAACCACTCGTCTCAACAGACATTGTTGGAAATCCACATTCATGCGTTGTTGACGGACAATTAACAAATGTTATGGATAAAAAGTTTGTCAAGATTATCGCATGGTATGACAATGAATGGGGCTACTCTAACAGACTTGCAGATATTATCGTGCACATGTTCAAAAACAATTAATTTTTTCTTTATTTATTTTCTCTTCTTTGTCTCTACGAACCAATAGTTTTAAATACTTGTGCAAAATCCTCTTACTAACTCGTATTGGTAACGAGAGGTGAACCATATTGAAGAAAATCTGTGTTATTAATCAAAAAGGTGGTGTTGGAAAAACAACGGTTGTCGTAAATCTCGCAGCTGGTCTTGCAAGAGCAGGAAAAAAAGTTCTATTAATTGATCTTGACCCGCATGCAAGCTTGCGCTCATGTCTTCCAGTAAGAGAAGAGCTCAAAAACATTTATCATATTCTCCTAGAAAATGTCGATCCAAATGAGTGCATACATAAAGTTGCTATTAATTTAGATCTTATCGCTTCAGATGAGCATTTAGCTGAGGCAGAAATGGCACTTGTTAATGAATCAGCACGCGAATATGTACTTGCTAAAAAGCTGCGAAGTATCAAAAAATACGACTATGTCATCATCGACTGCCCACCATCACTCGGGCTTTTAAGTCAAAATGCAATGATTTACTCTCAAGAAGTCTTTGTAACTGCAGCAACCGATGTCTTAGGTGTCATCGCGACAAAAAAAATGACAAAAACAGTCTCATATATTAACGACATGTTCACACACGACTTACAAATTACAAAAATCATTCCAACAATGTATGATAAACGAAATAAAATTTGTAAAGAAAGTCTTGCAGAAATACAAAATCATTTTTATGAACGAGTCACAAATCCCATTCATGTCAACTCGAAATTAAAGGAAGCAGCAAAGCGAAAATGTAGCATCTTTGCGTTTGCACCGAAAAATCGTGCGTCCGATGACTTTCGAGAACTGGTTCGAAATGTCTTATACGATGAATCCGATGTCGACACATCAGTTTCTGTCGATATCAAGGAAGGAAAGCGCGTCTCTGTTGCTTCCAAATAATTTTTTCTTTTTCGACACTTTTAAAAATACCACCGTTTCACCACACTTGGGAAGGATAGGAAGCTGTCGGTGTACGCCGAGGAAAGTCCACCCACCATACATGACTACATATTGCAAAATATGAACGTTTAGAGCGTTAGTACTGCAACAGAAACGAGACCAGTCTTTAGATGCGATGAGAGTATTGGAGTTTGCTAAAGAATATGGATGAAACGGGCAGCTTAGTCGGTGCAAGTCCAATTGGGCGCTTAGTTGAATGCTTCCACGCCGGTTTATGCAAATAACGGTGAACAGAAGGTGGCTTATTTCCTTTCCATTTTTATAAATAAAAGTGGCGTTTTACCCATGAACACTTCTAATCGTTCTATAATTTTCCAAGACTCATCTATATATTGAATATCGTTTGGATTCTTTAAACAAAAAGTAATGGTTGCTTTCTTTTTCAAAACATCTTGCACACGCGAAAAAAATTGTTTATACACTTTTGGTTTATTAACTGGAGGACAAGTAACAATTGCATCCACTTGTTGTTCAAATTTTAAATCCATAAAATCAGTTTCAATTCGAGAAAACTGAGCTTGTTTGAGCACTCCAGCAATCTTTGCATTTCTCTTACAAAAATCAATGTTTTTTGACTGTATGTCAAAGCCATGTACTAATCCAATATCTGTTTGTTCTTGTTCATACTGAGTAATTTTTTGCTGTATCTGCTCTCGAACAAAGGGTTTTTGATGTAAACACGCAAATGTTTGATACGTATAGACATGCGGACTTTTTTTAAAAAACCACAGTAAGGCTTCAATACAAATCGTTCCCGAACCACAAAATGGATCAAGCACCACATCTGTTTTTTTAATCTGAGAAAACAATAATAGATCAAATGCAATACTTGCCCGCAGCGAACCCGGCTCATTGTAAATTTTATATTCTCGCTTTGCTAAATTAACACCCGTCACATCAACTCCACTTAAGCAATGATCCTCAAGACAAATTGTCCACACAATCGCATTTGGATTTGATAAATCAACGACACTTTCAGGTATACATTCCTTAATGAGCGCCCCTTGACTTTTTTCTAATTGTTCCTTATCAATAGTCTCATCAGTACTATACACACTACTTCGAAAAGAATGATTTGCATCTAAAAATAATGATAAATCAGAAGTGATTGTTTCTTCAGGCGTTTTTGCAATTCCCGTAATGACAATAACACGAGTTGCGCACTGTGCAACATACGCTAAATAAAAGGCATCTTCAATTTGTGTAATCTGCACCCGACAATATTGATCAAAAACAGCCGTAACAGAAAAACCTAATTGTTTTATGTATTCGCTACACAACGACTCTGCTCCTTTATCAAAAAAAACTGCTACTTGCATATACCTGTAAACTTCACCTGCATTAAAAAGGTTGTTGTTTCTAGTAAACAATTCATTACCACGAACGGCTCCATCCAAAAAAGAATAACAAAAGTTCGCTGCTCGAAACTAATTGAAAAACACAAGTTTTTCAAACCCAGAAAACTAGGACGTTTTCTAGGTATCCCCGCCCTAAAGGGACGGGGTATTACGCTTCTCACCTAATCGCGAACTTTTGAATTGAGAGTTTACAGACTAAAGTCCGGGGTGTTATACCCGCGAAACTCTCAATAAAGAAGAGCGCCTTGCAGCAAAGTCAGAAAATTTGGCGATTGTTTGAAAGCTTCTTTCAAACTTAAGGATGAAAATCCGAAAAAATACAGCCGAATTTTCGCACGATTCTCAAAGCGGGACTCTTGAGCCAAGTCTGCGTGCTCTTCTTTGAAAAACAATTATTGGATGAAGCGAGCAAAAATTATTTAAACGCTCAGGATTGTCATACGAATATGGAAGACATGCAAGTAATTAATGGTGAACTCTGCCCGTTTTGTGGGAGTAAGACATTAACACTGGTAGAAGAGCAAAGAGAGATACCGTATTTTGGACAAGTATTCTTATTTTCTATGAGTTGCTCTACTTGTAAATATCATAAAGCAGATATAGAATCTGCAGAAAAAAGAGACCCCGTAAAAATAACATTCCCTATTGAAAGCGAAGATGATTTAACTGTTCGCGTCGTGAAAAGTGCAAGTGCAACAGTAAAATTTCCTCGCATTATTACTATGGAATCAACAGAAATGTCCAATGGGTATGTAACAAATATTGAAGGTTTGCTCAAGCGCGTTCAAAAGATACTTGAATCAACACGTGATACCAGTGATGACGCAAATGAACAAAAACAAGCAAAGAATCATCTCAAAAAAATCCAAAAAATTCTTTGGGGTCACGATAAAATCACTATTACTATTGAAGATCCAACAGGCGTTTCTGCAATTATTAGTGATAAAACACAAACAACAAAATTAAAATCTTCTAAAAAATAAAGAAAAAAATTATTTTACAAATGGAATTGAAAGCGGATACTTCCAAGTCTCATTATTTGCAGCTTTCACTGCAGCCATTATGCAAAAAATAATATCGGCAAGAAACAGCAGAGGTAAGATAATTATACCAACAAGCAAAAACACTAAAATAAAGGCAACAAATGTATAAATCATTAAACTCAGCTGCCAATTAAGCGCATTTTTGGAATGTTCTTTAATTCCTTTTCCACTGCTTACTAAAAACACAATTAACGGTCCCAAAAAAGAAAAAAATAGACCTAATATGTGTACAAGTACCGATATTGCTTTTTCATCATTACTTGCCATATATTCTTTTTGAAATACGACTTTATAAATTTTCGCATGAAACAACTACCAACAATAATAACAAAAGTTCGCTGCTCGAAGCTAATTGAAAAACACAAGTTTTTCAAACCCAGAAAACTAGGACGTTTTCTAGGTATCCCCGCCCTAAAGGGACGGGGTATTACGCTTCTCACCTAATCGCGAACTTTTGAATTGAGAGTTTGCGGACTAAAGTCCGGGGTATTATACCCGCGAAACTCTCAATAAATTGTAATGCCTTGGCGAAAAATCAGAATTTCGAGGAGTTGCGCACCGGAGAAATTCGCAAGATGAACCGCTGTTCAAAAATCGCCGCATTATAATTTATTTCTATCTAAAACAAACACCCACCTCTCCATCCTATTTACACAAACACAAAAAGACAACCACAACGCATTTAAATACCAATAAAAATCAACTACCTATGAAAGTTGGGCTAGAAATACATGGATATATTAAAACGCAAACAAAGCTTTTTTGCCCATGTAAAACTGTCGATTCAAAACCAAACACAAACATTTGCCCAGTGTGCACCGGACAACCCGGCTCTAAACCACAAGCAATCAATGCAACTGCACTAGAAAAAGCAATCAAAATTGGCTTAATGCTTGGCTGTACTATTAACCCTCGCCTCACTATGCAACGAAAACATTATAGCTGGCCGGATTCTCCAAACAATTATCAACGAACGATGTCCGGCTCATACGCAACGCCTGTTGGCGAGAACGGAATATTTGAGGGAATTCGCATCACAGAAGTACATCTTGAAGAAGACCCTGCAAGATGGGATCCACAAACAGGCGCAATTGACTATAATAGAGCAGGTGTCCCACTTATTGAAATTGTCACAGAGCCTGATTTTACAAATGTAGAGCAAATCACACAATGGTTACAAAAACTCATCACAACACTCACCTATATTGATGCAATAAATAAAACTGCAGGAATTAAGTCTGACGTAAATGTCAGTATTGAGCCAAAATTTGAGCGAGTAGAAATTAAAAATGTCAATTCACAAAGTACCATCGCACAAGCCGTCGAATATGAAGTACAGCGACAAGAACAAGAAGTTGCAAATAATAAACCAATCCCCATGCAAACTCGAACCTGGAATGATGCACTCCAAGAAACTGTTTTCATGCGATCCAAAGAAACCGCACAAGACTATATGTTTATTCCTGATCCTGACATTACAAGCGTTGATGTAAAGGAATCATATCTACAACAACTCAAAGAAACGCTTCCAGAGCCCCCATCTGTAAAAGAAGAAAAACTCATCAAACTAGGTGTAAAAAAAGATGATGCGCGAGTTCTCTCACTTGAATTTCCCCTCATCGTACTTTTTGAAGAACTTTCCGCAACAATACCAATATCAATACTTACTACATATCTACGAAGAGAGTTTGTGCGAATTGCAAACTATAACTCAAAAAGAGTAGATGAGCTTATCCTTGATCAAAAACAAATTCAAACCCTGCTTACACTTGTCAAAGAGAAAAAAATAACGGATGCAGTTGCACAAAAAATTTTAGAAAAACTTTTACTTGATCCTTTCGACGTACAAGAATATATTGAAAAAAACAACCTCACTGCTGTTGATGACAAAGATGCATTAGAACAAATTTGCAAACAAGTCATACAAGCACAAGAAAAAGCAGTTAAAGATTACCAGCAAGGAAACATGCAATCACTTAATTTTCTTGTTGGACAAGTTATGCGAACAACAAAAGGAGCTGCAACGCCTGATACCGTTATACAAACATTTGAGAGACTCTTAAAAAAATGACTGAAGAAACACTCCAAACATACAAACCTGAATTCAATGTATTTGTCGTCTACGGACTGGTTGTTAAAACACTCTTTTTTCTCATACTCATAACCATACTTATCGCAATAAGTCTCATGTTCATTCGTGCGCTCTTTCCTTTTATTATAACCCTCATACCTTTATTATACCTATACATCGTTGTAGGAACAATTATTCAATACAAAAAAACGTATTATGAGATTACACCAACAAAAATCATCGCATATTCAGGTGGAATTATTACAAATACACAAACCGAAGTACTTTTCAAACGCATTGTCACAGTCTCACTGGTCAGACCGTTTGTTGAATATTCCTTATTTAAAACAGGATATGTTCATATTGACAGCGCCGGGAGTGGGAATTCAATTACTTGTGTTTCCTTATTACAGCCTGAACAACTCTATAAAGATATGCGTACCTATATGAAACAATCAGGATTCTCTCTTTCACGAAAAAAGCTTTTACTTCGAGAGCAACCCAAAACTATTGGTATTGCCCTTGACTTGTTTCGAACAGTCTTTTTTCTCGCAGTCGCATTCATATTTATAGGAGGACCAACACTGATTCTTCTCATCTTACAATCACGACTTTTTTTCTTTTTATTTCTCTTTGTTTCCACATTTGTCGTACTCGGATTTGGAATCTGGTTTTTACTACGATATTTAGACTTAAAAAAACGAGTCTATTCTATTTACGAGGATCTTATCGAATATAACGAAGGGTTTCTAACCAAACATGACGCATTCATACCCCAAGAAAGTTTAACAGATGCTCAGCAAAATCAAAACTTTATTGAAAGAATTGTTGACATTCACACAGTCATTATTCGCTGCGAAGGAAGTAATAATCAAATACTCTTTACAAATATAGGAAATGGAAAAAAACTCGTGCGTGTTGTCAAAAGCATTATTGAGACAGGAACAACAACAAAACTGCAGCCTGAGCAAACAAACATACCTGAACAACAACAAGCAAGTACAACACCACAACCAAAAACTGCAAAAACAACAACAAAACCACTTCTCCAACTTCGTATGAAACTCTCTCGCGTCTTGGTTGTAAATGCTGCCAAACTTTTGCTTCTCATACCCGTTATATTTTTCCCAATATTATTTCCTATCATTTTTATTCTTGCATTTCAAATTGGCGCAGATGTTTTACGCTATTTTTCACATAAATTTCATATGTATGCACAAAGTTTTGAAGTAGAAGTAAAACTTCTCAATATCACACGATTAAACTTTACCGATGCAAAAATCATGTCTTTTCGCGTCAACCGCTCGATACTTGATAAAATCATGAACACTTGTACACTTGAATTTACATCCATCGGATCAAGTGAAAAAATGAAGTTTGAGCATATTGAATATGATCTAAAAATCGTTGACCAAATACGAGAACGATTAGCATTCACACAAGAACGAACAACAAGTGTCAATGAAAATGTCACCTCGCCTTTATCTATATGCGTTGGAAATATACCGCTTCTTATAGGCGTACTTTTTCTCTCCCTCATAGCCTTTATTCTTGGCGTAATCATCCATGCGCTCATACTTATTGCAGGAGGTGTGTTTCTAGTACTTGGCGTTTTATACATTATTGGCGATTACCTCAGGTACAAAGATGCAAACTGCCATCTATACGAAACATATCTTACCTACACATATGGCTTTTTTCGAACACAGACCATTTTTGCTAAATTTGAAAATATTAAAAATACAACTGTGAAATACTACCCCCTCCTCAGCACTGGGGAAATCTACTATGATGTTGCAGGAGAGTTTCAAGAAACAGGACAAAAAGTTGCTCAAAATAATAGAATAGTCTGTAAATATGTCAAAGAACTTCCACCAAAAAAGACAGGAGAGCACTACAAAGCAAACCTCAAAAGCGCACTTCTCTCCTATGCTCCGAGTTGTTTGCTCATCGTTCCCATTTTATTCTTACCTTTGTTTATACGATATACAAAAATTCGACAATATTTTATTACAGATACAAGTCTTATTGTACGAACTGGTATTTTTTACAAATATTTTTGTACTATAGATTTTGAAAAAATTAATCGTGTGCGGCTGCATCAAAACTTTGCAAACAAAGCAACACAAACAGGGAACATATATGTTTATACCGCTGGAAGCAGCTCATATGAAATCGACATTAGTCATGTCAACGAATATCAAAAGATTTATGCGTTTTTACAATCACTCGAATAAGCGCTCAACTGTTTGGACAATTCTCTTTTCAAAATCTGTTTGGGTCTCCCCATCACCCTTCTTACTATCCAGACTTATCAGTAATTGCCGAATAAGTTCACGTTCATTTTCCACAGGGCTTGGAAACTGACCAATATGTTTTTCAATAAACTCTTGCGTTGTTTCCCGCTTTTCTAATTGCGTGGTTTCAAACTCCTGTGTTTCTAATTTTGCCGTATTCTTTAGCACCGTATATGCTTGTTTAAAATCAGGTAAAGCAAGCTGCGAATAAGAAAAAGATAATTTTCCAATTAATCGTAATAGCACAATTTTATTCTCCACATCATACCGATTAATTTCTTCCACAATTGCTTGCGGATCTTTTTTTGTACAATCTACACAAATTGAAACTGTCGGATATAATTGAACATAGCGAAATTGAGACTCTATTGAATTTTTTGAAACCGTATTAATGACAAATGACCCCTGCTCTAGATCTTCTAGTTCTTGAAAGCTATTTGGAAACACCGGCCCAGGATAAACAAATCTTCCAAAATCTGCAAAATCCTGAATTTTTCGTATATGGATATGACCTCCCGCATAATATCGAAATCCCTTAGGAAAGAAAGAAAGCGGAATACTTTCCATAAACTCATTTAATGAATCTACCATCTCAGTTACCGTCGTATGAAACAAAAATATTTTTTCAGTATGTGTTGACTGCTCCAAAAGTTCTCGATCTAAAAGTTCAAAATGTTGCTTTTCTAATGAATTGGCTCGACCTAAGATACCACAAAGCTGTACATTCGTTTTTTTATCAGTAATAAAAGAAAGCTGTAATTTTTGATCAATGGTTCCATCCAAGACATTTTTGACAAGACCCGTCTCTTCTAATATGTGAAGCATAGTTTTGCCTGCCGGACTATAATCATGTGAGCCTGCAATAATGTATACTGGTATTGCTTGATTCTCCAAACGTTTTAATTGTTGAATTGTAAACTTTAAAACATCCACACTTGGAAGCGCATTATTGAACAAATCTCCAGCAATTAAAACAAAGTCCACCTTTTCCAATAAACAGATATCGATTACCTTAGAAAAATGTTGCAGCCCTAAATCATGTAAAATAGGATCTCGCCATGAACCCAAGTGACAATCTGCTAAGTGAGCAAATTTGTATTTCATAGTAGATTGCAAAAAAGCCCTATTTATATGTGTTTGGGATTTTTATTCTACATCCAATTATTGTTTTTTAAGAGACGCAGATTTAGCTCAAGAGTCCCGCTTTGAGAATCGTACGAAAATTCACCAGTATAAAGCAGTTAATTTTCTGATTATACTGCAAGGCGCTCTTTCTTATTTTTTAGATAACGACCCACGCGCATTCATCGAATCAAAATGTGCAAGTAAATGAGCATGTTCCGTTTCTTTTAAGAGCTTCACGACATTAATATGTTTTTTATTCATCACATATAATGCTAAAATTAACATCGCCTCGCTCCATCCAAGAGGAGAATTCTCATTATGCTGCTCAGAATTAGAATAATATAGTTCAGGAACTTCTCCTTTATCATTGATAGTTTCTACCGCTAATCGCTCATAATGCTGAGCACGCTTTTGATCTTTCATCTGCATATAAATTATTGATAACCATGAAAAACCAAATGTCCACTCCGCCTCTTCACTCATCCCATCTTCATTTTTATTATAATAATAATCATTTTTATAACGAATTACACCTTTTCGTTTCACAAGATGGTATTCCACATGCTCTAAAATTTGATCACGCTGTGAATTCGTAACAACATTGTAGGGAAATATTAACGAAAGCAATGCCAGGTCAACAAACTTTTTCTCAGACTCACGAGGCAATAATCGATTCAGCGCATGCCTGCCTTCACGAATCAAATATACCGGAACGGAAAAACCAGCTTTTCGAATTTCTCGAAGACCTGCTACACAAGCACCGACGGACGAGGCGTGAACTTCTTCATTTTCTTCCCACATACCGCTATCTAAATCCTTCCAATATTCAAGTGTTGCTAAATATTTAATGAGTAAATTAATAATATCCTTATCCTTTTGCGACTCGATTATTTTGACATTTTGCTGCTCTAAAATACCAACCATAAATAAAATTGCACCAACAGAATCATTTTGCTTATTTCCCCATTCTTCCCAAAACTCATCAAATGTTTCCGGGTGAAATCGCGCATGAATATACTCATAGCGATGTTTCGGTCGATGCTCTGCCGCATGGCGAATTTTATACTCATGTTTTATAAAAATATCAAGAAGCGCACGATATGTTTTTCTCACCGTTTCATAATCTTTGAGAACAAAAAATGGTAAGCATTCATAGAAATTATCACGAAGCCAACTTTTATCATAACCCGTATCCACACTCTTTGATGAAGCCGCAAATAATCCAGATTTATATTGTAAACCTCGTAAAATTCCTAAATGTTGCTCCAGCAAATGTTTATATGCGATTTGTGCCACAACTCTTTATTCGAAAATACCTTTTTAAAAGTTCCGTTTCACTAAAGAGTAGTTTAAATCCCTTCTAAATGCACTTTTGTAGATTGTCGTTTTTTCTCAAAAAAAGGAATTTTTACCGGTATTGCAAAACGCGTAAAATTGCTTGTAATAATTGCCTCACCCTTGTCTAACGAAGCAATTGCTCGAGAATCCTCACGCAAATCTTGTGCAGCACTTTCTATTATGGCATTTCTCTCAGGTGCCATTTCAATACCAAGTATAATTTTAGTATTCATATTTGCAAGAATATCTTTTGGAATTTGTGAGGGTAATTGCGTAATTGCACAAAGACCAATAGAAAATTTTCTTCCTTCTTTTGCAATCGTTGAAAAAATATTTGACCCCCTCTCCAAAATATCTTTACCAAGCACACGAAGCGCCTCTTCTAAAACAATACTAATAGTATGATGCGACGGATCAGCAGATTTACACATATCAAACACTTGTTGAGTAATAATTGTTGTCACCAATAATTCTTGTTTGCCTGAAAGTGTTGACGTATCAACAATAACTGTTTTTTTTTCTTTAAGTGCGCGAACAATGGATAAAAGAGTTGAAGATTCTTGAGTAAAAATATCATCCTGTAATAATCTCTGTAATCTTCGCTTCACCACTTGCGGAGTAGCTTCATGAAACTGTACAAAATCAAGTTTCTTATCATCAAAAATTGCCTGTATCCACCCCTGTTTATATTGGGAAAAATACGCATATAAAAGTTCTTCTTGAGCTTGCGAGAAATTAAAAGGCTGTAAATGTTTTGGATGAATTTGCTCATAACTAATTCGAAGCGTTGTTGCACCTGGAAATGATTTTTGAGAAAAATATAATCCGTTCTTTGACCAGTTTGGATGATCTTTTAACCCTGCAGATTGTCTTCCAATATACTCATCATGTGGATCAAAAACTAATAATGCCGCTTGCGCATCATCAAGTAATTCATAGAGAATATGTTTAAGTAAATTACTCTTTCCTTTTCCCGTTGTCGCACCTATGAGCACATGATGCGAGAGAACCTGTTTTGTGTTAATTGCAATTGAAATATCCATGACTTGCGTTCCACTTCGTAAATCCCCTATATAGAGCCCTTGTGTGCTTAAAAAATCCATATCGGACTTTTCCACCGTTCGTACAAGAGTAAAAAAAGAAGGAAGCGCTTTTGGAGGAGATGTTTGCACCTTTGCAGCCTTTGTGTCAATTGTTAAAACAATTTTTGCAAGCGCAATTGTATAATTTCGAAGCTCACTCTCAAATAAGGTAACTGGTTGCTCATATTCAAGTTGCATCCCTGAAATTAACTCCAGATTTTGCGAAGAAATTTGTGAACCAAATGTCAAATCATAGACCTGAACGAGCATTTTTTGCTCATTTTGAGCAGCAGATTCTACAATTAAAAGCTCACCAATCTGAAATGGTTGCGTACTTTTTTGGCGAATACATAACCGATCAAATGTCCCACCTACAATTTGCCCTTTTTGCATACAATGAAGAAAAGACTTTTTGTTAATAAAGTTACTTATTCTTCAGGCAGCTTCATCCAAAAAAACCTTATTTAACGACAATAAAAAATTATAATTCCTTGGCGCAGAATCAGAATTTCGAGGAGTTGCGCGCCGGAGAAATTCGCAAGATGAACCGCTGTTCAAAAATCGCCGCATTATAATTCACTTCTACCGGCTTCATTCTAAAATTGTTTTCAAAAAAGAGCTCACAGACTTAACTCAAGAGTCCCGCTTTGAGAATCATGCGAAAATTCAGATGTATTTCTTCGGATTATCATCCTCACGTTTGAAAGAAACCTTCAAACAATCAGTAAATTTTCTCATTTTACACCTAGATGCTCTTTTTTCTTATTTTTTGGATGAAGCCACGTCTGTCTAAAAAAACCTATTCCAAAGCCTCTTTAATTTTTTCAAGAATCGTGCGCTTTCCTTTCGCTTTCCCACCCAAAGACTCATCAAGCTTTTCTATGAGCTCACGCTGTTCTTTTGAGATTTTTGTTGGAACATCCACTTCAACACGCACATACTGATCTCCAGAACCAAAGCCTTGCAGATGTGTAATTCCTTTTGACTTCATACGAAATTTCGTTCCACTCTGTGTTCCTGCAGGAATAACCAATTTTGCCTTCCCACCCAATGTTGGTACTTGAACTTGATCCCCAAAAACTGCTTGTGCATACGTCATTTTCAATTTCACATGAATATCATCACCAACACGCGTAAACACATCATGTTCTTTGACACGAACTTGTACATATAGATCACCCGCGACACCACCACGACTTGAAGCCTCACCCTTTCCTGCAACTCGAAGACGTTGTCCCGTATCTATACCCGCAGGGATGGAAACTTCAATATCTTCTGTTTTTTGAACACGTCCCTCACCATGACAAGAAGAACAGGGTTTTTCAATCACAATGCCGCTTCCATGACAAGTTCGACACATTGTTTGCGTTTGAAAAACACCAAAAGGTGTTCGCTGCGTTTGTGTCATGCGCCCAGTCCCATGACAAGTTGAACATGTGCGCGCATCTTCATCTTTTTGGTATCCTTTTCCTGAACACGCATCACAAGTCGAGTGTTTATGCACTTGAATTGTTTTTTTCACGCCAAAGGCAGCTTCTTCAAGTGTAAGATCAAGTTCATATAGTAAATCAGAACCCCGTTCTCGCCCTCTACTTCGACCATGGGAACCACCGCCACCAAAAAACGATTCAAAAATATCTTCAAAGCCACCAAAACCCTCAAAACCTCCAAAGCCTTCGAAACCACCACCAGCTGAGCCTCCATGCATGGAGTCGGCTGTGCCGAAACGATCATAATGCGATCGCTTCTGGTCATCCATAAGCACTTTGGCAGCCTCATTTATTTCTTTGAACTTTTTTTCAGCCTCAGGACTTCCTTTATTCAAATCCGGATGATATTGTTTTGCAAGTTTTTTATACGCTTTTTTAATTTCATCCTTACTTGCGTTCTTGGAAATTCCAAGCGTTTGATAATAGTCCTGAGCCATGGTTTACAAATTTACTTTTTCTTTTCCGTAGACTGTTTTTGATCTTTTGGATCAGCTTCATCTTGTTGATTCTTTTCGTCTTTGGATTCCGAAAAGTCGGCATCTATAACATCCTCTTCATCAGTCTTTTTTGCATGTTCCTGTGACTGCCCTTGAGCACCATCTTTTGGTGCTTCTTTTTGGGCTGCTGCTGCAGCTTGTTCATAGAGCTTTGTGGAAACTTCTTGCATTTTCTTATTTGCAACTTCATATTGCTCACTGATTGCTTTTACATCCTTATTTTGTGCTTTTAATAATTCTTTGAGTTTATCAACTTCAACTTTGACATCGTCAATAAGTTTTTTATCAACCTTATCGCCTAAGTCCTTTGTCATTGTATCAAATTGGAATGTCAATGCATCAGCTTTATTCACTGTTTCCACTTCATCCTTTTTCTTTTTATCAGCTTCTTCATTATCTTTTGCTTCTTGTTTCATGCGCTCAATCTCTTCTTTTGAGAGATTTGTTGTTGCAGTTATTTTAATGGACTGCTCTTTGCCCGTCCCTAAATCTTTTGCACTCACATGAACAATTCCATTTGCATCAATATTAAAAGTTACCTCAACTTGAGGAACACCGCGTGGCGCTGGTGGAATACCAACAAGGTCGAATTTACCAAGTACCTTATTATCTGTTGCCATTGGTCGCTCACCCTGCAATACATGAATTGTCACGGCTGTTTGATTATCAGCTGCTGTACTAAATACTTGTGACTTTTTTACTGGAATCGTTGTATTTTTCTCAATAAGTGGCGTCATAACCCCACCAAGCGTTTCAATTCCTAGCGTTAATGGTGTTACATCAAGCAAGAGAACATCTTTTACATCTCCACCTAAAATACCACCTTGAATTGCAGCACCCATTGCAACAGCTTCATCGGGGTTTACTGATTTATCACCAGTCTTTCCAATTAAATCTTGAACAATCTTTTGCACACTTGGAATACGAGTAGAACCACCAACAAAAATAACTTTGTCAACAGAACCACCTTCAAGCTTTGCATCTTTGAGCGCTTGTTTTGTTGGTTCGCGAAGTTTTTCTAAAATAGGTTTGAGCATAATTTCAAACTTATCCCTTGATAATTCCGTATTAATATGCTTTGGACCGCTTTGATCTGCAGTAATAAATGGAATATTAATTGTTGTTGTGGATTTAGAAGACAATTCCATCTTTGCTTTTTCTGCAGCGTCTTTGAGTCGTTGTAAACTCGCTGGATCTTCGCGCAAATCAATAGAATACTGATTCTTAAAATCATTTGCAAGCCAGTCAATAATTAACTCATCAACATCATCACCGCCTAAGTGATTATCACCACTTGTAGACTTTACTTCAAAAACACCATCTCCTAATTCAAGAATCGAAACATCAAATGTTCCTCCACCAAAGTCAAACACAAGTACTGTGTGCTCATTGCCTTTCTCAAGACCATATGCAAGCGCAGCAGCTGTTGGTTCGTTAATAATACGCTCAACTGTTAAACCTGCAATTTCACCCGCATCCTTAGTTGCTTGACGCTGTGAGTCAGAAAAATATGCAGGGACTGTAATCACTGCTCTTGTTACTGGCTGACCTAAATAACTTTCTGCATCTGCTTTTAACTTTTGTAATACTTTTGCAGAAATTTCTTGAGGCGTATAATTTTTATCTTCAATTGTTACTGAATAATCTTCACCCATGTGTCGCTTAATAGAGCGAACTGTGTGTTTTGGATCAGTAATAGCCATATTTTTGGCTGCAACTCCAACAGTTGTTTCTTCATTTTTAATCGTCACTACTGATGGTGTTGTTCTAGAGCCTTCCGCATTTGGAATAACCACTGGCTTTCCACCTTCAAGTACACTGACACATGAATTCGTTGTTCCTAAATCAATTCCTATTATCTTTGACATTTTGACTATCCTCCGTTACTATTACTTTTCCATATTGTAGTATGGTATCATTTATTTTGTATGCTGGCGTAATAACTCGCACAACAGTATTTGGTTTCTCCCCATTATCCCCACGAATAACTTGAATTGCCTGAGCAACACTGCTATTAAATGGTTCATGTAATAAAGGTATTTCTTGCAAGCCATGCTCTTGAAGCACTGTTTGCAATTGATGGTAAATCATTTGCACACCTTGTGTGAACTCATTTTGTTCTTTAATATGTGAAAGGGAAATTTTGAGCATATCAAACACAGGAAGTAATTCTTTTATCAGTGTTCGAGTCGCCTGCTCTTTTTGATATTCTTGTTGCTTTTCCATGCGTTTTTGGTAATTTTCAAATTCCGCCTGTTTTCGCTTGACCAAATCAGTTAAATCCGCAATTTGCGCTTGTAGCTGATCAATTTCAGTCTGTGGCTGCTCAGCAAATGGATTTTTTTCCTGTGAGTCTTTCGACTCGCTGCCTACTTGCTGACCAGACAAAACATCCTCTGATGTCTCTTGCCCAATATCCTTTTTCGCATTTTCGTCCATTTTATCCCTTTTTCCGTTGACTTTAAATCGACAAACAATAATCATTTATAAATTTTTTGAAGTTTCAGTCAAATTTTTCCTTCATCTTATAAGAAAAGAAAAATATACCAGAGTCCAAAAGTAGTTTCATAGAACTCACTCATACAAACTCTTAAATAAAGGTAAACTCAAAAAAACAAAAACATTTAAAAATAGACTCATGTTTCGAAACTACACATTTCATGAATGGGGTTATGGGGTAATCTGGTTATCCTTCCTGGTTTGGGGCCAGGTGATCCCGGTTCGAATCCGGGTAATCCCAGTTTTGGGTTAAAAAAATGGCAAAAGAACATAAAAAGCTTCCTTCCAATCGCTTTGGAGCACGATATGGTGCAAAGAACCGAGAAAAAGTAGGAAATCTTGAAAAACAGTACAAACAAAAACTCGAAGACCCCATCACCGGAAAAATAGGTGGTGTTAAACGTCTTGCAAGTGGTATTTACGTAAGCAAAAAAACCGGCATTAAGTTTGCAGGCCGAGCATACACACCTGACAGGTCACAAATATGAGCGAATATAGATGTTTTGAATGTGCAAAGATTGTATCGCAAGAATATTTGCGAAAAAAAGTCAGATGCCCGTATTGTGGAAGTAAAATTTTATTCAAAGTTCGATCCTCAACCACAAAAGTAAAGGCGAGATGATTCACGCAACCCTCACAATTTCAGATAAAGATAAACACATCAGTAAACTCTTTGCAAGTGAGGATCAAAAAACACCGCGCGCATCATACATATTAACACACAAAGATGACAACGCCGAGTTTGTTATACGCGCTACAGACATTACTGCTTTTCGTGCAATACAAAATGCCATTATCAAACAACTCACAATTTATGAGAAAATAAAAAAACTATGACACAAAAAACACAATATGAACATGCAATTGAACAACTAAAAACAACTCAAGTCGCATACGAGTTAGTTGGGAGCATTCTCATAAAGCGCGATCCAAAACAATTATGTGAACAATTAGAAGGTGAAGAAAATGCCAGAGACGATTCATCAAGAAATTAACGGAGTTATTGAAGCACTCCAAGAACTTGCAACCGATAATACCATTCCAAATGGTGTTCGAACAAAAATTACAACGATTATCTCTTCTTTAAAAGATAAAAATATTGATATAGCTATTCGCATAAATAAAGTTCAAGACGAACTAGAAACAATAACAAACGATTCAAACATCCCATCATATACAAGAACACAATTGTGGAATGTCTCGAGTATGCTTGAATTTATTCAATAATTTTTTTACCAAGACTCTTAATTACTTATGACCAAACCAGAAATTATATACGCCATCTTTGATTTGATCTAATCGGCAAAAACCAAACCGTTCAAATTGAACAATGTCGCCAACTTTACACTGAGAAATTGTTTTCTCCCCCACACCTTTTTTTATGGAAGCATCAGGCATATGAATATGAACGGTTACTAATTGATCTTGCTGTGCAGGTAACCAGTGAATTATCCCGGCCTTACTCTTATGACTCTTATACTCATCATATGTTTTACTAATTACTGTCGTCTGTTCAATATTAACAAAGTCTGCAAGTCGAACAACCCCTTTTTGCAATAAATGCTCATCAGCTTGCTCAATAAAAATAAGAGAGTCCACGTTCATAACGCGCCCATCTGTTTTTTCAGGTAAAATGGATAAAACTACTTGTTGTTGTATATCAATACGTAATTGCACAGGTTTTTCTACAAAAAAGAAACGTTTTGCAATCGGATCAATGATTCGTTTATTTAATGCATCAATTGTTTGAAAAAATTCTTGTGCAGCAACAACTTTATCCACGCGTGATAAACCATTTGCTTTTGCATATGATAAAAATGCCTGTGCCTGATATCCACGACGCTTTAAGGGTTGTAAAAACGGAAGTCGAATATCTTGCCAACCAGTAAACTCACCTTTTGCAATTTTCTCCCGTGTTTTTGATGCAGAAAGTTCTAAACCAGTAAACTTATATCTTCCTGTAAAATACGAAACCGGTGGATTTTTACCCACAGCTGCAAATAACAATTCTTGACGCTTTGCATTATCCGCATGATCTTTTGCACGAATAACATGAGTCATACCCGAGTGCAAATCATCAACAAAGACTGAGAAGTTCATAAGAGGCCACACACGATATGTTTTTCCCTGACGAGGATGAACCACCTCACTAATACGAAGCAAAGGAAAATCACGCATCGCCGGGTTTTTATGCGCCATATCTCCTTTAAACCGAACAACTGCTTGCCCTTCTTTATACGTGCCATCTAACATTTTTTCAAATCGTTGCAATTGTTCTTTTGGAGATGCTTTTTTTGATTCCGGATCAATTTGTTTTTCCACACATTGCGCAAATTCTTCCACACTTGATGTATCCACATACAAACTGCCGTTTTGCAACATGTCTTTTGCCATGTCATAATACAGTTTCATCCGATCGGACTGAATTATCACTTCATCAACTTGAGAAAAAATCCATTTTGCATCTTCTTGTAATAAATCATATGCTTGCGAATCAATTTTTTGCGCATTTGTATCTTCTATGCGCAAAATAAATTTCCCACCATATTTTTTCACATAGAGTGCAGTCAATCCACCCGTGATTGCATGACCAATATGCATAGGACCGCTTGGTGAAGGAGCAAAGCGCATCACCACATTTCCATGTTTTGCTTGATCTAAGTCCTTGAGTTCATCAGACTTTTGTTTTTTTTGTTGAGGACCGCCAAGCTCTTCTAAACGTGCAACTTGTTCATCATTTGACAACGCATTTACTTTTGAGACAACACTCTCAATTGTTTGCATGACTTGTTGCATATTGTTTTTTGCATCAGGGTACTCACGAATCACCGAACCAATAAGCGCTTTCGGATTTGCTTTACCCCCATACTTACATGCATTTTCAAGAGCAATTTTTTCAACAAAGTCTTCCATTTTATTTTTTATCCTTTATTTCTTGAACCAACGATTGGCAAAACTCATCCACAGTTTTCTCACCATGAACCACATTATCACGCGTACGAATGTTTACTGTTTTGTTCTCAACTTCGCTATCCCCAATAACAACAATATAATTGACTTGTTCAAGCTGTGCCTCACGAACCTTTTTTGACGTTGTCAACGGCCGCGTATCAATATGTGCACGCATACCAAGATCTGCTAATCGTTTTTGTATTATTTGACAATAATCTGTATGTCTGTCTGCAATAGGTAACAACTTTACTTGTACGGGAGAAATCCACAAAGGAAATTTTCCGGCAAAGTGCTCAACCATTATTGCAAAAAATCGTTCTAATGAACCTAATATTGCACGATGAATCATCACTGCTTCGTGTTTCTTTCCATCAGCACCCTCATATTGACATTCAAATCGATGCGGTAAATTAAAATCAAGCTGACAAGTCGGACATTGCCATTTTCTTCCAAGTGCATCTTCTAAATCGATATCAATTTTTGGACCGTAAAATGCACCATCACCATCTTTGACTTGATAAGGAATTTGCAATGAATTCAGCGCATTTTTAAGCATCCCTTCAGCCTTATCCCATAACTTATCATCCCCAAGTTTTTCTTCCGGTCGTGTCGATAAATAATATGTCAGATCAAAACCAAACACATCAACCCACACATATTGAATAAAATCAAGCACCCCTTTGACTTCTTGTTCAATTTGATCAAATGTACAAAAAATATGCGCGTCATCTTGAGCAAATCGTCGCACACGAGTCAGACCTGTTAATGTTCCACTCAATTCATTTCTATGCAAATATCCAAAATCTGCAACTCGAAACGGTAAATCTCGATAACTTTTTGCATGCTTATTAAAAATCAGACAATGCGACGGACAATTCATCGGTTTTAAGGAATGCTGCTGCCCTTCGACATCAATAATGAACATATTTTCTTTATAATGTTGCCAATGACCTGAAATTTCCCACAATTTTTTATTAAATAACTGCGGTGTCATTACTTCTTTATATCCACGCAACTTGTATTGTTCTCGCAAAAATGATAAGAGTTCATTATACATAATCGTTCCTTTTTCCAAAAAGAATGCACAACCCGGGGCAAACTCATGAAACATTACCAGCTGTTGATCTTGCACAATTTTTCTATGATCACGAAGTGCTGCTTGCTCCATTTTCCTCTTATATTCTTTGAGTAAATCTTTTGAAGGAAATGAAATACCATAAATTCTTTGAAGCTGCGCCTTTGTACTATCAGCACGCCAATATGCACCACTATGCTTTGTGAGCGTCACCGCCTTAATTCTTCCTGTTGAAAGAACATGGGGACCCCGACACAAATCAAAAAAGTCTCCGTTTTTGTACAATGTTAATTTTTCTTGTTTATATTCTTCTATTAATTCTAACTTAAACTCATTATCAGCAAATAATTTCTGCGCCTTCTCGTGTGATAACTCTTCACGCTCAAAAGGAATATTCTCTTTGACAATTGATTTCATCTCTTGCTCAATTTTTGAAATATCTTGATCAGTGAAAGGTTTTTCCACATAAATATCATAATAAAAACCCTGCTCGATAGGCGGACCAATTGTTAATTTTGCTTGAGGAAATAAACGTTTAACTGCCATTGCTAAAACATGCGCGGATGAGTGCCAAAAAATTTCTTTTCCTTGCACATCTGAAAATGTTAAAACGGTGAGTGTACAATCCTGCATAATCGGTGTTGTTAAATCAACACATTCATTATCAAATTTCGCCGCAATTGCAGCTCGAAACAAACCCTCACCAATATGCTTATTGATAAAGTCTGCTGCAGTGATACCCTCAACTTCTGAGACTATGCTTCCATCAGGCAATGTTACTGTAACCATAGAAAAAAAGAAACCTTCTTTCTTTTTAAAGCTACTGGCATTTTTTATTGTTATTACTTTTTAGTTACATTTATAAACTCTGCGAATTCACATCCCTTTATGACCGAACATGCACAAGACGCAAATGGAGAACTTGTTAGCATACATGACGCACTTGCCGCCCGAAGGCTTGCCAGGGATACCAATAGACCAGACCCACGTTTTTTTGATATTGCGTATGGTGAAAGACGCATACCAAGAAATGGAGCACAAACACCCTTAGTTACACGCAGACCCCACTTTTACTTAAATCCAAAAAATCAATCAAGTAAACGTTTTCAAAGACGAGACCAGAAAATAGAAGCTCTTTCTTGCTATTTTCAAAAACACGGCTATAAAACAAACATTGCACAAGTTCAACAAATCAATCCTTATGATTTTTATCAAGCTGTTGGCCGCGATCTTGACTCCGTCGTCTTAGCCAAAAAAGACCACCAAGATCATGCACTCCTTTTTATTACAGACCCTCACTCACAACGTCTTGATCGCCTTGTTAATTTATTAAAATCCAAAGGGCACAAGCAATATGAAAATAAAGGAAAGGGTGAGCAAATATTTCTCCCTTTAAATTTCTCACGAACCCCTTCAATTCTTCCCATTCTTGATGCTTCCCATTTACAACTCAGCCCCGATCATTACAATCAGCCCTACATGAGAATAAGCGACTGGATGCATGAACTCTTATTAACTAAATATATGCCTAACTTCAATCAACTCAGCTTTTTTTCAGGGGACTCCGTATTTAGTGTCCATCTTGGTTTTGACAACCATCAATGTCCCTATTCCCAAACAAGAGGTGAAAACACATTGTTTGGAAATCCATATTGTCGACCATTTAGAAAACAAGAACATGAACACATTCGAATTGCACCTATCAACGGCACGAAATTTAGTTATATAGAATAAAAAAAGAAAAAAATTAAACACATTGCTGTGTTTGTTGATCAAATGTTTGTCCAAGACCACAAGTGAATTGACAACCAGTCAAAAACGATGTTGGTTCCATTGCAGCATCATCATTTTGCGCCGCACCAACATATTCCCATTCTTGCACGTCATCATATTCATTATAGTACCCTTCTACACGATTATTCGTGATAACACCACTTGGTCGTTCGCCCTCACAAACTCCCCAACAACCTTGGGATAAATACGGTTGGTCAGGATAAACTTGCATACCTGCAGGGCATTGAGAACCAAATTGCACTTCTTGCGACTCAAATGAAATATATGCGTATGCATCTAGTTTCCCAAGAGTCAAAATAAACACTTCTTCTACAAAAACATCTAATCCATCAATCGTTGCCCCACGTCCTTGAGATAAAGTACGACGAATTCCATTGACAGACAATACGATTCCATAAGTGGTTGGACTTCCACCAGATAACTCTAAAGTATAGACATCACCAGCATAAGTTACATTTATCGGTTTTCGAAGTTCTAAAAACAATTGGTCCGATCTTGAATCAGAAGGTGTCTGTCCAACAATTTCCAGTGAAACTTTTGCTCCTAGAGATGGCATGTTATACAAGAAAACTTCGTTAACTTGAATATTCAAACCACCACCAGTTACCTGAGCGTTTTTCTCAAAAGTAACTAACTCCCCATTAATAGACACATAAGCCTCTCCACGATTATCGTTTCCACCAATCACTTCTAAAGCATAAGTCTCACCTTCATAAGTAACATCTACTGGTGTTTGAAAATCCAAAAACAATTGATCAGGCTTTGGCTCAAGAGGAGCGTCCCTTAAAACATCCAATAGAACTTTTGATCCCATAGTAGGTATATTATACAAAAAGATCTTATGGGCTTGGATATCTAAACCTCCACGTGTCTTTCGTTCTCCTTGTTCAAAAGGAACCAGCTCTCCATTAATAGATACGTGAGCTTCTTGACTACGCTCATTTGCACTTTTTAATTCCAATGTCCATTCTTGACCTCCAACACTAACAGTTTGAATTGGATGCTCAAATGTTAACACAACTGGATTTATGTATGATTCAGGAACTTCTTGTGTTCCAGATTGTAATTCCAAACCAATCATTGCATCTAATGAAGGTATGTTTTGTATTAATAACTCTGAAGCAAAAAATGTCAGACCACCAACAGTATATTGTGAGCCTTGCGCTATTTCTTTTGTCTGATTATTTATCCGCAAAACAACCGTATTTGAATAATCGCTCGCACCCAAAAATTCAACAAAATACGTATTTCCATCGATTTGCACCGATTCCGACGAACTCAATTCAAACCAGACGAGAGACTCATCATCGCTTGGCTCAACTCCAACCACTCTGACTCGCGCTTGCGCGTTCAATTGTGGAACATTAGATGTAAAAATATCCTCAACAACCAACCGTAAGCTACCAATAACCACATCATCACCTTCTGCTATGGAACGAACTTGCCCATTAACATCCAGAATTACCTGTTCAGTATGCAAGTTTCCTCCAACTAATGTTATTGTATAAACGCCTGAATCTGTTTGAACATCAACAGCGTTATTTAATTCCAAAAAAATATCAAGCGGTGCTGGTTCAGTTGGCACCTCACTTTCATCAAGCAAACTTGGATGTTTTTCAAGATATGCATCCAATAAAGATCCAACATCTAAATTTGTTTTTGAAGCTCGAATATACGCAAATGAGGACTCTGAGGCTGGCCAAAAATAAGACACCCCATATTCATCCTCTATTAAATAAACATATCCCAAATTTCCAATTACATTTTCAAGCACAGCAGAACTATCAAACCAGTTCTCTATCTGTTGAACAATGTCGGAGAAAGCCATATTTTCTTCAAGTTCATAATACCCAAAATCTGCACTACCACGATCTCTGTGAAAATAGGAAGCGTAATAGACATTTAGCTGCCCGATTCCTGAAATATAAGATTCTTCATTACTGGAGTATCGATACAAATTTGCACCAATATCATTTTCAATCAAATATTCAGGATACGATTGCGGTCTTCCATCAAAGGATGTCCAACCAAAATTAGTATCATATGACTTTTCTTCTACGTTAATTATATGAGTGTCTGTGCGAATGTACGAGCGCATAAAGAACATGTGTAAGAATAAAAATATAAATAACAAGAAAGACAATTGAAATGAGCGAATCTTGCACACCAATATCAAAAAAAAGTGAACGCCGCAATATTGTATCAGCAAGGACAATTGGATTTAAAGATACAAAAAAAGCAACAATAGGTGTCATCATCGCAACAGGAACCATCAAATTACTTGACAAAAATAACCCAACAGCAATAAATGTCGTAAGTAAAATAGAATTCTCCTTTGAGTTTGTTAAATATGCACAAATCATTCCAATCAAAATACAAATTGAACTTAGAAGGAACAGAGCTATAATAACTGTAAATAGATGATCTAATACAGAAACCCCAAATGCAAAATGTGCAACGGTTAATAACACACTTATCTGAAAACCAATAACAAGTAAATTTGTAAAAAAATAAGCAAGGAGTGGCATCCAATCATATACCGGCAGTACAAAATTTCGAAGTTGTGCCGTAGAATATATCTCCCCTAACAAAATAATATTTGCAAAAAGAATACTAATAAAAATAACTATAATTGGCAAATATTGTGGAAACAATAAATATACCTCACTTGCTGAAGGCAGGAGTGGAATATTACTTGTTGATAAAGGCGTGACAAATTCTTCTACATTAAGTTGCGCTATTTGTTTGAGATCTTCTTCTTGAAGCTCCAATGCTTCAAGAAGTAATTGTAACTGCTCTTGACTTTGTCCAAGAACTCCTTGCGTTTGTGTTAAATAGGAAACTGACGTATTCAAAAATTGCCGAAAATCTGTTGCTTGCGTATATAAACGATTAAATTCTTCGATACGTTGCGAATCAGTTACATAAACAATATCTCCCTCATAACGATCAAGCGTACTTTGAATTGCTGTAAGTTGTTGCTCTGCCTGATCAACAGTTTGTTTTGCATTTTCAAAATCATCAAGCAATATGGAATTTCTTGCTTCTTTTATTACCTCAAGTAACTCAAGAGACTCAGAATCATCAGATAAATTCTGCTCCAACAATGCAATATTATAATCAATTGTTTGTAATCGAGAATACATGTGCGAATCGGTTTCTTCGAGACGACTTTGTGCCAAACGAACAGTTTGCAAAGAATCATCGAGCGTAATACGAATTGAATCAAGTTGATCAGGAACATCTTCTAAATCAGTTACAGAAATTCGATTATTAAGTACTGTTAATTGGTCGTAAAATGTTTCAAATTGATCTTGGGAATTTTGCAAATCTGTTAAAAACTGATTCGTTTGTTCTTGTAAGTTTATTACCTGTAATGAAAATCCAGTCAATGTTTGTTTTCCTTCACCCATAAAACCAGAAAGCTCTTCAATTTGTGTCAAAAGCATTGTAGCTGAATCCTTAGTCACTTTATCTGAAATAATTCCTAGTCGCTCTTGAAAATAATTAATAAGAAATGGTGACAGTGAAACTCGAGAATTATCATAATAAATTTCTAATAGACCGGTCGGAGAGTCCCCCACACGAAATGTATCGGATGTTTTAATACACGCATGTGTTTGCTCCTTATAGAGCAATTGCAAACAATCATCATTATCAGTAAAGCGCATTGTGGTGAATGCTTGACCAACATTTTCTTCAAAAAAATCAGCAACTTGATCATTAGTTGTCACAATCCCTATTGTTATTCCAGCATGTGTTGTTTGACTAAAAACCAACCCGACTATAATCATAATTAAAAACGGCCCCAATATAAGAAGAAAAAAAGAAATCCAATTACGCAACAACAATAAAATGTTTTTTTGCATTAAATAAAAAATTCGTTTCACCGAGTATACACCTCAAAAATTTGTGTTAAATTTTTGCATTGAGGATATTTTTTAAAATACCAATCCATCGGTGCAACTGAGCGAACATAACCTGATTCTAAAATAGCAATACGTGTACAATGCTCTTCCAATTCCTCAAAATGATGCGAAGTAATAAGAATTGTCTTTCCTAAAGATTGAATTTGCCAGATAAGTTTCCACATCGATTTTCGCAAAGACGGATCTAAACCCGTTGTCGGCTCATCAAGTATTAAAATATCTGGATCATGAATTAAAGAAATTGCAAAATCTAATCGTCTTCTCATTCCCCCTGAAAGATCTTTTGCTAACGTTTTTTTATGATCTTCTAAATCTACTAATTGCAAAAGACGCGGAACTTGTTTTTCCAATTCTTTTTTTGAAATATGATACATGCGCCCATAATGCCATAAATTTTCTTGCACATTTAATCGATCATAAAAGGAACTTTCTTGTGTAGTCAATCCAACTGAATGACGGATTTTTTGTGTTTGTTGCGTTATATCCTTTCCATCATACCAAATTGTTCCTGAATTTGGTTTGTAAAAACCCATAAGAATACGTAACAAGGTTGTTTTTCCTGAACCACTCTTTCCTATCAAACCTAAAATCTCCCCTCTGTAGAGTGTTAAAGACGCATCACGTAAAACTATTTCCTTTCCAAAAGTTTTTCGTATATGTTCAAGAGAGAGTGATTTTAAACATTCAGAAGTTGGCTACTCCCCTACATGAATGTAGGGGCATCTACGCCAACTTAAATTAACTTTTTCTGATGTA
>JBLKOU010000059.1:0-4765 GCA_047603125.1 Candidatus Woesearchaeota archaeon
TAAAGAGCGATAAATATTTAAATGCTTCGGTTTATCTAATTATATATGGCACAAATTTTGATGATATACCACATCCCAAAGGGAGATGCTTCTACGCGAATCAGCTTTAACAGAAAATTGTTTCCTTATAGAGTTCAAGGTAATAGTGGAAAGTTCGACAAAAAAACAATCGGAATTTTACAAAAATATGAGAAACCAGTTAGATCGTGCGTCATTTTTGACGATGTCAAAATTACTCAAGTGAAAAATCTGTGTAAGGAATTCAAAATCGCTGCTCAATTCTACAAAGTGGAAAAAATCAATTAATAATTATCCGACACAGCATTTTTCCGACAGGTTCATATAAAAAAATAAGAAAAAAGAGAAATAAACTACTCTCTAAAAAACTATCAAATAGAAAAGACCAAGTACTACCCACTTAAGAATAATCACGCCATGTGTGCTTACACTTCGTGCATTTGAGAAATTTCGTTGCTGGTTCATCACTTGCCCGTGTTTGAACAAGCCACCAATATGCCTTATCATTACCGCATTTTTCACACACTGCATCTGTTATAGACTGGGAAAGCTGATCAGAATCTTGCTCAACAACTTCAACAGTCTCTTTTGATTGAACTTCCTGAGTTATTTTAATATCCCCGCTTGTTGGCAACATATATGCACAAATAGGACAAGAAAGCACCACTCCTTTTTTCGGATCTTTTTTGGGTACAAGCATTGCACCGTCTTTTGGGCAAAATTTCATATAAAGAGGAACCAGATAACTTGTTTATAAGTGTTTTGGAAGACGCAGCTTCATCCAAAAAATAAAAAAAGAGCACCTTGTAGCGAAATCAGAAAATTCAACGATTTATACAGTTGAATTTTCGCATAATTCTCAAAGCGGGACTCTTGAGCCAAATCTACGTGCTCATCTTTAAAAAACGATTAGTAGATGACCAGAAGAGACACCTACAAAATCAAACTCCACCAAATACAAACGCAAGAATCCACGTGGCAAATATTTTTACATAGCCCGCTAAAGGTATACGAAACATCGCACTCCCTAAATATTGGTCATACGATATGGACACTTCTTGACGAGGACCTGAACGGATACTGTCGCTATTATGATCCCCTTTGGTTTGAAAAACATACTCGCCATTTTCCATGCGAACATCAACTACTCGATGAATTATGGGTATTCCATCCCCGCTTAAAAAGATAATAATTTCACCAACGTCAATATTCTCCGGCGCTTTTGAGCGAATAAGCATAACATCCCCCCTATTAAAACCATTTGACAAGTAAAATCGGGAAAAATCCTGTAAAGAAATGTCTTTTTGCTCATACCACTCCCCGCAAAATTGCCAATATTCGCCTAGATCAAATTGCTGGCGACGTTCAACTTCAACACCACAAATCGCGTAGGAGGAATCTCGACGAAGACACTGCCCGTCTGAAAAGTATTGTAAACAATTACCCACACTTCGATGTTCCATACTCTCACTCACAACAGCAACAAGAGGAACAGGAGTCTGAAGTAACAAAGATAATCCCGGATAAAATAAAAACTGAATAACCAAGAGTGCGACTACAATATTAACAATCCAACTCGCTGGAGAATCTTCATACCAATAAAACTGCCAAAATTTTTGCAATTGCTTCTTGAGACTTTGCCAGGTCATACCAAAAAATGAAACCATCATGTTTAAAAAGTCTCTGCTTCTCTCATACATATCATGCGAGAACGCAAAAAATTAACACAAACACAAGAACCACTCATTATTGGACACAAGCCTATCGTCATTACGCAATGTGTTAAATCAAATCGCATTAAAAAAAATAAACGCTGGGTACAAGTCGATCTCAAACAAGAACTCATCAGAGAAATTAGTAAAAAAATTCTTATTAACCCACACGCGCAAAATGAAAAAGTCACGATTAAAATTGATGATGAATTTGCAACAGTAACCATCAGCGCAACCATGCATAAAGAAAAACTCACACAAGAATATCAAATACCCTACACTATACACAAAGACATCGCACCGACATATGCAAAACAAGATGGTGAATCGTTTGACTGCATTGTTCATCTCATTCATGCAAATGAACAGCTCCTTGATGCTTTTTTTACTCAGCTTGAAGCTCAAGAGGAAAAAGGCGTTCTTCTCACAAAAAAAGAGCAAAAAAACGATAGTTATACCTTTCATCTCACCAAAAAAAATGCTGTACGCTCCATGATGACAAAATTACAAAGTCAATTCGGTGGGCAACTCAAAGCAGATATGCGTGTTGCCGGCTACGATCACGTCACAAGTAAACTTCGATCTCGCAGCACACTTACGCTTATTTGCTTTCCATTTCAAAAAAATGACTTTTTATTTGATGCTCAGCAACAACTCTACAGAGTTATGTCCGTGCAAACAACCGCAAAGCTACAAGCAATCGACGGGGATAAACAAACAATAACTACAGACCAAATACAAGACTTTACACTTGCAAAGCCACAAAAAACACAACTTACACAAATTCGTCCGCCCCACGCATTGCATCCCGATACTTTTGAAGAGCTTCCCGTGCGTGTATTACCACATCAAACATTTACAGCTAAAAAAGAAATCCCCGTTATTTTCTATAATAATCAGCTTATCTACGTACCTATTTGAGCGAAATCACATTTGAGCGCCCACGCCGTACTTTTTGAACAAGTCCTTTTTCAGTCATTTGCGAAATAACAAGTGACATTTTTGCTTCCGAAACAGTAAAAGACTTTCGCAATTGTTTTTGTGTAAGCGGTTGTTGTTTTTTTAATAACGAAATGATTTTATTCATCATAGCCTGATCAGGTAACGCTGATTGAGCAGTAGTTTCAACAACGGGCTCATGATCCGATTTAAAACTAATGTTTGCAATCGTTTGCTCATCTTCAATATGCGTCATAGGACCAGTGACAAAAAAAGAAGTAGAGTTTTTTCTTCTTCGCTGCACAAAAACAAGAGTTGTACTAACAATGCTAATAAGTGCAAGCACCAGTATCGTCGACCAGATAAGTGTAAATCCGTGCCTTTCCAGCCAAGTTTGAGAAAACTCTTCTTGAAAATCAAAGTCAGGAAATAAAAACAAATCTCTGACAAACTCCCCTTCTCGCGGAATAATAATTGTTTCGCGAGCAATTTCTTTAGTAATATTATTCTGTGTAAATTCAGCCCAAATTTCATAACTTCCCGGAGGAACAATAAAATGATACCCGCCAAATTGAGACACACGCATTTGCTCAGGTGTTGTATTAATGTACACGACTGCTTTTTGAATCGGGTCTAAATTATGGTCGTAAATTACCCCTTCAATCTTTGCACCAAACGCACTGAAAGCTAGTACAAACACACAGAGAAAAAAAAGTATTTTGCGCATAAATAGTCAAGAAAGACTTCGGATTTTTAAAAGTTCTCATAAAAATGCAAAATTAGCGTCGATTTTAGAAATTTAATACCCTTTTAGAGTCTTATTTTTAAGTTTTAAAGTTTTATATTATTTATTTTTTAGATATAAAGATTAAAATATCTTTTAAAAGGAGATTTTGAAGCATCAAATAAGAATGTTTTTAAAGGGAATCCACTTAATTATGCTTAGTGGAATCAAAACGATTCCCATCGGTACAAACAAAGTTAGTCAGTCTGTGAAAGCACACGTTGTGCTTTTCTTTTTTTTTTCATTTTTTTCTCTAGATATGCGTCAGGATTTTAATCCATCAAGGAGTATAGGTGCAACGAAAGCCATCATCAGAAAGCGAACCCCAGAAGCCACCAAATATATCGACCCCTAAAAAACCACCATACATATAATGATTGCTGCCAACTTTTCCAAACCCATCAAATTGAACTAAATCTCCCCCGAACGCTCCCCCATTTTGAAAATTAAATATAGAGGGTTTTAAATATGGAAAAAAACTCAAAATGTAGTCATAGCAATACTCCGTCAGACCAGTATCAAAATTGTCACAATAATCATTACTCAAATCTCCAGGATAAAGAACATAATAATAACCACCAGAAGGACCACTCACACTCGAAACATCAAACTCGATTATATTATCCGCATTACCGACCCAATCCCAAATAACTTCACCATTAGAAAGAACAAAAATTCTTTTGTGATCCCGTTGAACAGAGTCCCAAGTATACGACATACCAACATATCCTTCGACTCTTAAAGGACAATCATCATTATTTACATGATCTAAGGAAACAGAAAGATCACAATCAGCCGTGCCCGAATCTAAAACTGCCCCGTAAGCTCCAGACTCATCGACATTACCTCTCGCCAAAAAAATTTCTGGTTGTGAAGAATCTAGATTATTAATAGGTGTATGCAAAATATTTTCATTTATTTGCATCCATTGTCTCGACGATAACAATGAATAGCCATTCTGTTCACACAAATCTTTTGCTTGAGATTTCGAATTTTCATTCGGTAATAACCACGGAATACCATCCGGTTGTGAAACCGGCACACCCCCAACATTTTTTGCCTCATACTTCATCACACAAAAGTCATCTACAGTCGTCCCATCAGCTAAAACAAATCCACCAGGAACTGGTACAAAACCAGACGGACACTCAAAAGAAGACGCAGAACCAACGAGTTGCAAATCAGACCCACGCTGTGTTCGTTGTGTATTGGTTTGCACGTTTGTATAGCGAACTTCAATCGGATAAGAATACGCATCGATTGAAGTAACAGAATTACATTGAACTTGAACAGAAGAACCAGAGCGAAGTTG
>JBLKOU010000008.1:0-32539 GCA_047603125.1 Candidatus Woesearchaeota archaeon
TACAATGTGCTTTAGAAGATTTCTGGTGTAAACATAATTTCACGCAGGAATTCATGCGCTACTTATGTCGTTGACTATTATCAACAGTAATGCTAAAATTAAAATAACAAAAGTTCACTGCTCGAAGCTAATTGAAAAACACAAGTTTTTCAAACCCAGAAAACTAGGAAGTTTTTTAGGTATCCCCGCCCTAAAGGGACGGGGTATTACGCTTCTCACATAATCGCGAACTTTTGAATTGAGAGTTTGCGGACTGAAGTCCGAGGTATTATACCCGCGAAACTCTCAATAAATAAGCAATATTACCTTGATGCCTTATTACGACATGGCGCGATTGTTTGAAAGCTTCTTTCAAACTTGAGGATGAAAATCCGAAAATATGCAGCGCCTCGTCGGCAAAATACGCGAGTCTAAATCAATCGTAATATTGCTATAAAATAAAAATTCAATTTTTTACACAGAATCCACACAACCAACAACAAATGAACTAACGATAAGGTATCGATAATTGACCAGAAGGTTTTGCAATAATTCTCCAGACATCTCTTGCCGGAGTTTGTTGTTTTGTATATGTACTGCGATAGTCATTTTTGCCCAATATATCTCTAAATGCAGATATATCACTGCCTCCTGGCAGTTCCAGTAATAATTTTCCTCTCGGCGATAAACGTTGACTGATTTGTTCTAGAGCACTCGACCATTGCGCATATGTTGCGTCATTTGTCATGGAAGGTGCGATGCTAAACGCTCCATCATAGATTGCTCGACCCGGAATTTGCTGTTTTTCTAAAAGATCTTGTAAAGACACAGGCACAATATTTTGACTATGATCAAAGTGATTTTGTATACTTTGAACGGAAGGGCTATGAGGTGTTGTTAAATATAAGAATGCAGCATTTATATGAGAAGATAGCTGTGGAAATGTGTGACGCAAAACATCTGCATAATATGAATCCATTGATCGTTTCATAGAAAAAGGGAATTTGTGATTATATTTAAATATATCGAGAGAGGTTTATAGTTACTCTAGAATTTTTAAAAAGAATGTTTGAAAAGCTAAAACAGTCACTCTTATACTAGCGTTGCTAACTAAGAATATAAACAGTTCAGGAATATTTACTGCACTCAAAATTTTCTCTTTTTTGTGCAATCATTTCTTGTACTTTCTTAAAAAATAATTTCTTGAAATTTCAATTTCTTCCAGAATGGCTTTTAGTAAACCTCGACTTATATCTTTGTTCGTGTGATAAGGAACAACTGTGGTTCTCCCGTCTTGATGCTTAAAGAATTTATGGCTTCCACTTTGCCTTTTTTGTATGAACCCTTCTTTTTTTAAGAATTGACAAAGTTCTTTAGATGAAACTATTGGGAGCTTCATTAAGCGACCTCAATGTGTCGCACCTCCACAAATTCTGATGAAATTTTCATATCATTTGAGTGTAAATAGAGTTTGATGGCATCTTTGATATTTTTCATAAGTTCAGTTTTCGTTTCACCTTGCGAAACACAACCTTTTAATTGCAAAACTCTTCCAATATACATTCCATCTTCATCTTTTTCGATGATAACGCTTAATTTCATAGAATTTGGGTGTGGACTTTTCTTTAAAAATGTGCTCATGTAATAGTCGACGACATTAATTTCGCATAACCCGGCGATTTCACGACAGTTGTCAAGTTTGCAAAATCAGAGCTGCATGAATCGCTCTGATTTTTGATTTTACGCCAAGGAGTTATGCTTTTCTTTTGCCGCTAACTATAATCAAAGTACGAAGGGATATTCATATAATTTAGGGAAGAAAATCTGAAAATTTTTCGGATGGTGTCTGGGAAACGATTATCACATCTCCAAGATTTAAAGAATTTCAAATATTCTGCTTAGAATACTAAGATTCCCAGTGTTTTAATTGTCGGTAATTCATCCTATTTCCAAAATCCAAGCCCTCGAGTTTAGAAGCATCTATAATTAGAATTTACCGTTCGGTGCTAATTAAGAAAAGATGCGAGATTTACATAAATAACCCTTCACTCATTCATCGACAGTAAATAAAATGCTATCACCCTGGACATCAAAAATTTTTAGCCGGGCACCGCAATCCAACCAACCATGCGCATAATTTAACGCTGCAAATGCGTTTACATAATCATTTTTTTCAAAAAAATGCTCGGCATCTGCAACATAGCGCGAGGCCATATCAAAAACATCATGTACTATAGGGTCAGTATCAATTTTTTGTGTATTGAGTGATTGAACCTTTTCAAGTGCTCGTCTCGTTACATCGAAGTACTTTTGCACTTTCTCTAAAGTTATCGTATCTTGCATGTGAAGCAGAATACGCCCGGTATTTTTAAAGGTAATTAATCACCAAAATTTCCGATTTAGCTGCAAGGTACTCTTTTTTCTTATTTTTAAAATGCAGTCTACCCCTCGGCTTCATCCAATAATTGGTTTCAAAAAAGAGCACACAGATTTTGCTCAAGAGTCCCGCTTTGAGAATCGTGCGAAAATTCAGCTGCATCTTTTCGGATTTTCATCCTCAAGTTTGAAAGAGGCTTTCAAACAATCGCCGAATTTTCTGATCTAGCTGCAAGGTGCTCTTTTTTCTTATTTTTTAAATGCAGCTACCCTCATTAACTTTATAAACAACCGCCCTTTTTCCTTCAAGTGATGAGTAAAAAAGAACAAGAAATGCAACCACAGATAAATATCGGCCTTGTCGGGCATGTTGATCACGGAAAAACAACACTCACAAAGGCATTGAGTGGAAAATGGACGGACACCCACTCTGAAGAACTTAAACGAGGAATTACTATTCGACTTGGATACGCAGACTCTACATTCTACCACAACGCAAAAACAAATGAATACAGCCCGGTACCCAAAAAAGATTTTGAACCGAAGCGAAAAGTCAGTTTTATTGACGCACCAGGACACGAGAGTCTTATGGCAACTATGCTTGCAGGATCCATGATTATGGATGGAGCACTCTTGCTTGTCTCAGCAAACGAACAATGTCCACAGCCCCAAACACGAGAACATCTGAGTGCACTGGAAATGTGCGGAATTACCAATGTCATCGTTGTGCAAAACAAAATTGATCTTGTCAGTCAGGAACAAGCACAGGAAAATTATAAACAAATTAAAGAATTTTTGAGTGATTCGACATATAAAGATGCACCAATTATACCAATTTCAGCAGAACATGGCATAAATATTTCATTTCTTATTCAAGCAATTGAGCAATATATTCCAACACCAAAGCGAGAAAATGAACAACAACCACTCATGCTTGTTGCACGAAGCTTTGATGTAAATAAACCCGGATCCGACCCTTCACAAATGCAAGGTGGAATTCTGGGAGGAAGTTTGCTCAAAGGTAAATTGCAGGTTGGCGATACGATTGAAATTCGTCCAGGGCGACTCATTGAGAAAAAAAATCAATTTGATGCAAAGCCATATGTTACAAAAATCACAAACATAATGGCAGGAATACAACAAATCGAATCTGCAACGCCTGGCGGTTCTATTGCGCTTCTTACCGAACTTGATCCTGCTGTTGTGAAAGGAGATAAACTTGCAGGAAATGTCGTGGGAATTCAAGGAGAGCTTCCACCTGTCTGGAGTACAATCAAATTAAAAGCACATCTACTCAAACGAGTGGTTGGAGCAAGTGATGCGGCCGTTGTTGAGCCACTACGAAAGGGAGAGCCACTCATGCTTAATGTCAATGCAGCAACGACTGTTGGCTTTATTACAGAATTATCTAAAAAAGAAACAGTATTAAGTCTTCGATTGCCTGTTTGTGCTGCTGTTGGTGATCGAGTCACACTTTCTCGACGAATAGCAAACAGATTTCGACTAATCGGGTACGGTATTATTACTCAATGATTGGAATCTGAAGAATAACAAAAGTTCGCTGCTCGAAGCTAATTGAAAAACGCAAGTTTTTCAAACCCAGAAAACTAGAAAGTTTTCTAGGTATCCCTGCCCTAAAGGAGCGGGTATTATGCTTCTCGTGTAATCGCGAACTTTTGAATTGAGAGTTTGCGGACTAAAGTCTAGAATATTATATCTGCGAAACTCTCAATAATCAATAATTCTCGTCGAATCCAGCGCAACATTTATAAAGTAAATTATATGAAAATACACCTATGAGCTCTGCTTTCGAAAATGCGTTGGATTTTATGGGAGACTTAGGTGTGTATACTGTTGTCCTTCCTTTTATATTGACATTTGTTATAATCTTTGCAATTTTAGAAAAAACATTAGTATTGGGCAAAGAAAAAGACGGGCTTTCAAAGAAAAATCTCAATAGCCTTGTTGCATTTTGTATTGCGTTTTTTGTAGTCGCATCCCAGCAACTCGTTTCCATTATCAACCAAGCTCTTGGGCAAATTGTCATTGTAGCGCTGGTGCTCATTTTTTACTTGGCACTTGTTGGAATTTTCTTCAAAAATGGAGAGGATGTCTTTTTGGAAAATACTTGGAGAAAGTGGTTTATGGTTGCTACACTTGGAGCAATTATTCTTATTTTTGCAAATGCAATTCCCGCAGGAAATAATCGATCGTGGCTTGAATGGGCATGGTATCAGATTACTCATAATTTTGACGCAGGTGCAATTTCAGCAATTATACTTGTAGCAATTATTATTGGCGTTATGTATTTTGTCGTCAATGAAAAAAAAGATACGGATAAGAAATAGGTGTAAACTATGACAGGAATTTTAGAGAGAGGATTAATAACCTTACAAAACCAATTCAATCTAATCGAGATTGTTATACCATTTATCTTGGTATTTGTTGTCATTTTTGCGGTTTTAACAAAAGCAAAGATTTTTGATAACAAGAAAGTAAATGTGATGATAGCCTTCGTAATGGGACTTGTTGTAATATTTCAGCATTATTATTTTCGAGGACCTGGAAGAAGTGTTGTTGAAATAATGAATGATGCGCTGCCTCAAGTCACCATCGTCGTTATTGCCATTGTTATGGTTCTGATTATATTAGGAATCTTTGGAAACCAATTCACACTCGGAAATAACCCGATTTCAGGATGGATTATGTTTCTTGCAATCGCAATTGTCGTATACATTTTCGGATCTTCAGCAGGAATCGGACTCTGGAATCTTCCATACTGGCTGCGAAACACAGATGAAATCATAGGCATTGTTGTTGCCGTACTTGTGTTTGCACTTGTAATCGGATGGGTAACGAAAGAAGATGATGGTAATAATAATAACAAAAGAACAGTGGGAGAATTTTTCTCAGATTTAATCAAATCGGGAGATAGTGGAAAAAACAAATAACTAAACCATGACAAGCTTTTTAGACATTGGAATATTGAGTCGATCGCAAACGGTTTTTGCGTTTATTCTAGTCTGGTGTATTGTCTATGGAATCCTCTCATTTACAAATATTTTTGAATTAGATAAGGGTGTAAAAGCCCTTATCGCAGTTATTATGGCGCTCATTACTCTCATCGCGCCACCTGTTTTACAAATCATCAGCTTTATCGTCCCATGGTTTACGCTGATGTTTCTTTTTATTTTCCTTGTTATGCTTGCGCTTATGATGCTTGGAGCAAAAGAAAGTGATTTTGCAAGCATGATTAAGCCAAAAGACGGAGAAACATCCGTAATTAAAAGCTGGATTATTATTATTAGCGCCATTATTTTTGTCGCAGCTATAGGATTCGTCTTTTTTCAACCACAAGTTGATGTCGACGGAAATGCCATCCCTTCACAAGACGCCACAGTCACCCCGATAATCGATCCTCAAACAGGCGTCGTTATTGGTGATGTTGGTGATCAGGGAGCAAGCGCACTTTTTGCAACACTCTTTCATCCAAAGGTTCTTGGAATGCTCTTTATTCTCATACTTGGACTCTTTGCTGTATTATTACTTACAAAAAAATGATTCTTGCAATTACCGGAACACCGGGTTGTGGAAAAACAACACAAGCCAAAAAAATTGCAACTATTCTTGGTATCCCATATATCAATCTCACTGATTATTGTGTTGAGCACAAGCTCACAGATGGGTTTGATTCTAAGCGCGATTGCCACGTATTGTCTATCTCTAAAATCGAAAAACACTTACAAAAACACCTTGATTTCCCCGCAATTATCGATTCTCACCTCAGTCATGACTTTTCACCAGAATGGATTGATGCCTGCATCGTTTGTCAATGTGAGCTAGCGACTCTAAAAAAACGCTTAAAAAAACGAGCATATTCACCCGAAAAAATTAGAGAAAACCTCGATGCGCATATTTTTGATACCTGCCATGTAGAAGCTTTAGAGAACGGACATCGCGTTTGCACTTTAGACTGCACAAACCCACTGACAAAAGATAAGCTACACCAGTTTCTCAAGGAAAATCAGCTGATTTCTCATTAAAGCTTTATTCTACAATTTTTAAAAAAAGAAAACGCTACCCTTTGTCTTTATCATTAGGATGTAGTCTTCACTTAAGTAAATAATTTAAAGGACAAGGCATTTACGTATAAAAATGAACTGGAAACGCTTTTTTGTCAAACAAAAAAAAATAGAGAAAAGCCGTGTGCGTGTAGAAAAACTCATTCATTGGCTCGAATTGCAATTCAAACCCATCATATCACCCTTAAATGAACAAATCACTCAATTTGAGAAAAAAAAAGAGCAAGCGATAACAGAGGCAAAACAACTTGCTCAAGAAATTGAGCAAACAATCGAAAAAAAGAAAATAAAACACACGACGATTTTTAATCACGCACAAGTCTATATTCGTGCACTCGGACAATTTTCTCAAACACAGGATATAACCCATCTCACAAAAGCAAAATCGCAAGTCGGACACACACTCGAGCAGACGATGAGGGGACAATATACCAAAGCCAATTCGATTATTGACACATTTACAAAAAGCACACAACAAATTGAACAAATAAAAGAGTTACCCGAATACATTGCCCAAAAGCACTGCATTCAAGCAGCCAATAATTATCTCGAACAGCTCAAACAAATTGAACAACTCAATAAAGCACTTAAGGATTTACAAGAACAAAAACAAGCCATTCTTGTCAAAAAACAAAAATATGAACATCGCGTCAATACGCTTTCTTCCGATCCGAGGAGAAAAATGGAACTTGATAATCGCTTTCAGTCTAAGTTTCGTCATTCTTTTTATGAACTTGAACTCATGGACTTTCAATCAAAGATTGAACAATGTCAAACACAAATAAAAACACTCGAAAAAAAACGCGTGTACATAGATTCACACAAAGAAAAAATTCATCCACAAACACAATTGCAAATAATCAATAAAGAATTAGCAAAACAGTTTTCCATGGAGGTGGAAATCGTTGGTAACCTTGAGCGAATTGCAAAAGTTTAGTTCTACTTCTTTTGAAAAAAGAGCCAAAATTGGACAAAATGAATTTCTCACAACACATTCGTATGAGAATATGGTCTATTCTGGACAACCACTCATTATTCACAAACATATTAGTCCTGCAATTTTAGGTTTGCTTGACTCCTGCCCTTCAATTCGTATCACAAAAAAAGCAGAATGGCTGTTTTTATGTGGACGAGATATCTTTGTTGAAAATGTTCTTACCTCGCCCATTCCAAAAGGATTTGTACTTGTAAGAGATGATAATGAGAATATTTTAGGACTTGCAAAACAAGAAAAAGACATTATGAAAAATATCCTTGATAAAGGACATTATATCCGAAGAGAACTAAAAAAGAGAAAATAGTTTAGTACCGAAACCAATCATCTTGACGAATTTTCTTGTACTTTGTGACTTTTGACCATGGTTCAGGAATATATGATTCTTTTTTTTGCTCTACCACTTCTTCTTTTTTATCTTCAGGTTTTTTTTGCGTTGACGAAGATGATTTTTTTACCGGCTTTTTCGCTTTTTTTGGCGTAGGTTTCTTTTTAGCAACCTTTTTGACTGCTTTTTTTGTTACTTTCTTAACCGGCTTTTTTGCCTTTTTAACAGATTTTTTCGCTTTTTTAGCAGTTGTTTTCTTCTTAGCAACCTTCTTGGCTACGCGTTTGGTTGCCTTCTTAACCGGCTTTTTTGCCTTTTTAACAGATTTTTTGACTTTTTTAGCAGTTGTTTTCTTCTTAGAAACTTTTTTGGCTACGCGTTTGGTTGCCTTCTTAACCGGCTTTTTTGCCTTTTTCACCGTTTTTTTAGCTTTTTTAGCAGTTGTTTTCTTTTTGACAACTTTCTTCACTGCTCGTTTTGGCGCTTTTTTAACTGTTTTTTTAACTTTTTTCGCCCGAACAACTCGTTTTACTGCCTTTTTTGCTTTCTTACTTGCCCGTTTGACGGTCTTTTTTGCAGATTTTCTTGTGATTTTGGAAGCTTTTTTTGCCATTTTTGCCTCTTTTATAAAGGATATACCACTTTACGGTAAGCGTCTTATTTAAATGTTGCTTTTTAAAACCATATTTTTGACTGCAACAAGTGGTTTTTTCTCAAAAAAGGCTAAACTTGCCCCGCCACCAGTCGAGAGATGTGTGAATTTGGCACTTTTACCCGATTTTTTCACCGCACTCACTGTGTCTCCTCCCCCGACAATACTTACCAGGCCGTTTTTGGAACTTTGTGTGGCAATAGTTTTACAGAGCATATTTGTCGAGCCATCGTAGGGTTTCACTTCAAATACGCCAGTAGGCCCATTCCAAAAAACCATGCGCGCGTCTTTTAGATAAGACTGAAATTCTTTGACTGTGTGTGGACCAATATCAAAACCTGCTACTGTCGAAGTCATCTTTTCTATAGGAATCGTTTTTGACTGCTTTGCAGATAATGAACGAGCTACCACGACATCCTCGGGTAAAATCATTTTTGATCCATATTTTTTCAAAAACTGTTTTGCAATAAGAATTGAGGGCGTGTCAACCAAACTTTTCCCGACAAAAACACCCTGTGCTTGTAAAAAGGTAAATGCAACAGCACCTCCTACTAAAACCGTATCTGCATTTTTAAGCAATTGCTCAAGTATGGATACTTTATCCCCTATTTTTGCAAAACCAATAATAACAACCAAGGGTGAAGGCGCTTCTAATACTGTTTTTAAAAATGTAATTTCTTTTTGCATCAAAAACCCAATATATGAAGGCAGATACGACAATATCGCACTATTGGAAGCATGCTGGCGATGCGCTGTTCCAAAGGCATCATTGACATAATAATCACAACCCTGAGCTAAAACCTTTGCAAAAGCTCGACTATTTTTTTTCTCCCCATCAAAGAATCGAAGATTTTCATATAAATAAACACGGGATGCAGCTGCCGTATCAATTGTTCCAGGTTCAATAAGAACCACTTTTTCTTTGAGAAGAGCAGATAACTTTTTTGCAACAGGTTTGAGTGAATAAGACTCATCTCGTCCCTTCGGGCGCCCCATATGGGACACACACACAACTGTTGCTCCACGTTCTAACAAATAATTAATCGTTTGCAAGCTTTGACGAATACGAGAATCATCAGTGATTTTTCCTTGCTTAAGAGGAACATTAAAATCGACTCGGACAAGAACTACCTTGTTTGTAAATGTGCGCTTTTTTGTAATTATTTTGCTTAACACTTCATTATAATAATCCAAAGAGGATCTTGTTTTTTGTTTCATAATATCACACTCTTTTTTTTCTTTTTTTCTGACGTTTACTCAGTTTTTTTTGTTTACTACTTTTGTTATTAAAATTATTGTTAGTCAAGCTATTATCACTTTCTGTTACTTTTCTTAAAAAATACCACAAAAGCCACAAACCAACACCAAAACCGATGATACTCATAAATTGCCAACTAGATAATCCAAGCCACCGAATCGATTCTTCGCGAAAGAAATCAGTAATAAATCGTAACACACTATACCCAAAAATAAAAACACCCACGCGCATGCCAGGTTTATTCAACCAAGATGTTTTGAAAATGAGAATCAAAATAATAAGTGCAAGAAAAAAATGAGATACGCTCGCATATAATTGATACGGGTGCCTGCACGCTTGCTCAAAAACTAAGGGCTGAACAGATTCGACAAAATTCACACACCAGGGCGTCTGTGCTTTTGTTGTAATCGTTCCCACAAGCTCTTGATTAATAAAATTAGCAATACGGCCAAAGGCTAAAACAATTAACCCCGGCAATACTAGAATGTCTCCCACACGCAACACCGATGCACCAATTCGTTTTGCATACCACCACGCACCCAAAAATAAACCTATAACACCACCCAGAAAGGCCATCCCTCCGCGATGAATTGCTAAAACTTCCAAAGGTTGCGTGAAAAAAATGAGCGGATCTGAAAATAAAAAATGAACAATACGAGCTCCAACAATTAATCCAATGCCACCAAAAAAAACAAGGTTTGAGCATTGATCTTTATTCAATCCTAGCCGAGATGCATTCTTTTTTAGAACCCAATACATAAGTAAAAAACCAAGCGCATAGACTACACCATAATAATGAATTGGCGTTCCAGGAATTGTTGGCGAGATATAAAAGGAAACCATGCTCTTCTTGAACAAAGGAGTCTTTAAATGAGTTTCGCAGAATTTGGGAAAAAAATCAGAATTACACATTATTTTTGAAAATATTTCAACAATGACCGAAATCTTTCCGTTTTTCTATCCAAAGATATTAATCGCATACAACCATACAAATAATTATGAATCCAAACCCTATGCTTGGAACAATCGGACGACCTAAAAACTATCACTTCACTGATTTATGTCCTATTGTCGATGATATTAAAAAAAATCAGAGTCAACTTGAACGGTATGTTTGGGATCATACCAGCCCTGTTGCACGAGCTTTGCAAACTTGCAAAAGAACACTCGGATTAGAAAATAGAATTATTCCTATCACTCATGTCATTGGAATGCAACGAGCAAGCGTAGAGCGATATAATACAATTACAAAAACAATCAAACTCAAGGCGACACTCCAAGAACAAGAACTCGCAAAAAAAATAACAGGATATTTACAACAAGTCAAACAAGAAGCAAAAACCAAACCATCTCAAAGCGCACAGATAGATGATGTTCTTGAACTCTACTCACTTGAGAAACCCACAAAAGATGTAATTGATAAACGCAGAAATCGCCTTAACTCACTGCATCAAAACCATTTATACACTGTACGCGAACAATTATTGAACACTTCTATAACATATGCACTTGAAGTTGAGCAACTCATTAGTCACACCAAGCATCATGCACAAGTACTACACGAATATGGACAATCGTATCTGCGCTTTATTGATGACACACTTGAACCCCTCTTATTTGTTGGTGCAAGCTCGTTTGTACTCGACAATCTCAAACAATCAATGGGGACGCTTCAAACACTGGCACAATCAATCACACAAGAAACTATGGCTGCCGTTAGTAGTAACGCAAGGCTTGCTCCCACGAATTATCATGAACAATTCACACCACAAACACAAGCTATTGGCCAAACATATACAAGAACACTCCCTTCATCAAATACGAATTCACGACTTGACTCGTCAATATAGCCTTGCGCTTATTGATGAGTCGGTGAATTCACCATTTCGATTAAATAGGGAGCTTGCATTACGCGCAAATATCATTCGACAAAAAAAGAATACGCAAAGCCAAAAATCATTTGAAATTTATACCTACCTTGAACAAAAATTACGCTATGGTCGAACAAATCAAACATACGGAGACTCCCAAGAAGTCTGGGAATCCAAGCGAGGCGTTTGTGGGGAAATGAGTGTTTTATACATTTCCATGGCGCGGTTTTGCGGGATACAAAGTGCATATGTTCATGTGACAAAAGATATAGACTCAAGGTCTGTTAATCACGCATGCGCAGTCTCTTATGTACCTGGACCTCTGTTTGTTGATATTGCATACCATCGTTTTAATATTTCACATAAAGAATACAAGATTATCACAGATAAAGAATTATTTCGGAGATATCAACTATGGCGAGAAAAATAATACTCTTTCTCTGCGTTCTTTTGGGAACACCTATTGCATTTTCAGCGTGCATACAAGCACAAGAAGTTTTGTATCAGAGCGAGCGAATCATTATTTTTTTAGAACCTTCCCAATCGTATCACTGCGTACAAATTCCAACGCCTCTTTCTCATGAACAAACCACGGAATATTTTTTATTAGAGCATTTTCAAACGATTGCTTTTTTTGTTGTGACGCTCATATTGCTCTTTATCATTTGGTTTATAAAATAAGAAAAAAACAACGCCTCTATTTCCAAAATCATTTTAAAGACTAAATTCATTTACTCACACTATGGCATTAAACGAACCTACTTCGATGGAAGATTTATTATACTTTACAAATAGAACACTAGAAAACGGTGGATGGGCAAAAGCTTGGGTTTATAGACCGGAAGCTCCTTCAGGAAAAGGAAAACTGGGTAAACCAAAAGACCCAAAAACAGGTAAAACAAAAGTCCGCTCAACTGTGTATGTCGATGATGATGGAAATGAATATCCAAAAAGTGAAATTGATCCAACGCTTCTTTTAGAAATTAAATATAGATCGCCATTTACAGGAGAAGAGGGTGAAACGACTGTACCTTTCAAACGAAAAAAATACAAAGGTGTCGATGCGTTTGTTTTTGAAGATGCGCAAGGAAATAAAATTCCAATTACAAAAAAACTTAAGGAAATTAAGAAAAAATGATTCGCGCAGTATTACTTGACTTAGATAATACTGTCTATCCCTTTGAGCCTGCACAAAGAGAAGGTCTCAAAAAAGCGTTTGTCATCTACAAAACTGAATTTTCTGGTTCTTTTGAGCAATTTGTCAAAAAATTTGAGAATGCGCGAGAGCAAGTAAGTCTGAGACTTAACAATAGCCCAAGTTCGCATAATCGCATTCTTATTTTCAAAGAACTCTTAGAAAGCAATCACCAATGTTATTCATTGACACTTCTAAAAAAAATATATGATCAATATCAAAAAGCGTTTTTGAAAAAAATAAAACTGCACCCGCAAGTAAAAGATTTCTTTGCTTTTTGTCAAAAAAGAAATCTTCCAATTGCTATTCTTTCCGATCATACAACACTGCAACAAACTGACAAAATTCTCGAAGCAAAAATAGATACAAAGATCGCTTTGCTCATAACCAGCGAAGAAGTGGGTTATGATAAACCGAAAAAAGAAATGTTCGAATATGTATGTCAGAAGCTAGATGTGAAATTTGAGGAGTGTGTGATGATTGGAGACAATCCTGTGCGCGATATCGAGGGTGCAAAAAAGATTGGTATGAAAACAATTCTTGTTCAAAAGACCTTCGCTCCTGTTTTAGGTGAGTTGAAAAAACTACTCCGGGCGTAAAACGATGGGCTGACCGGGGAGTGCTTTTGGAAGAGAGTCATTAGCTTCTAAAATTTCTACCGATTGACACTGCGTCTGTTCTTTGAAAAAAGAAACGACTGATTCTAGCAATTCTAATTCTTTTTCTTTTGATAAAAAAGAATCCAATCCCCCTTTGAGTGTTTTTGGTACAAACTTAGTGATAAAAGCTTTTTCTTGCGGATATGTTCGCATGAGCGGAGCAAAAATTTCTTTTATGTTACTTGTTTTTTGTAGCAAACCGTTTAAATCCTCAAAAAGTGAAAATCGGTGCTCTGGTGCCTGAACTATGCGCAATGTTTTTCCTGCAAAATCAAATTGAGATGCTTTTGTTATTATATGCTGCACAATTTTTTCAATATCTTCAACATGTTTGTGCTGATATTTTTTCACATCTGTTGTAAATGAACTCACACTGAGAAGTTCTTTTTGATTTGGATTACATTCCTCACAAAAATGAGGAACGACAGGTGTCATAATCAGTAAATAGTCTTGTAAAATAAATCGAAGTGCGCGATTTGTTGTCTGTGATCGCCTTTGATGATAAAAAATATCGTTTAAAAATTCATACAAGATAATTACATAGGCTTCACGAACCTTTGATTGATTCATTAAATCAAAATATTCTTGAGCTTTTGAGTAGAATCGAGAGACAAGCCATTTATCAATATCGCTTAATTGTTCGTATGATACGAGCGGTTCGCTTTTGACGTCTAATAACAGTGATTTCCAGCGAGAAAAACGCTTTTCTAGTTGCATAATTTCACTATCGCGAAAATCCATCTCCGATTCAATTGTAGCTCCAACTGCAACATATAAGCGATATAAATCCACACCAAATAATTCTTGTACTTTAATGAGTGGTATGCCATTACCTTTAGATTTTGAAATTTTATGGCCTTCTTTAATTAATAATCCACCAACAGTAATATGCTTTGGTTGATACTCAACTGGAAATATAACAGCATAATGATAAATTAAAAAAGATAAGTGATTGGACATATGCGGAGGTGCAGTATAGCGAAAATCAAATGACTTCCAATATGAAACTTGCTTTCTTGCTTCTTGTACTATCTCTTGCGTTACAGATCCTTTTTGAGCTTTTTGTAAAGAACCTTTTTCTAAGAGAACATACTCAAAAAAATCAAGCGTTAAATCATCAGGATGACAATCTTTCATTACATGAGCAAAACTATAATACATCTGATAAATTGTTGAATCAGAAAGTGACTCGATAACCCACTCTTTATCAAAGGGAAGCGGAGTTCCAATACCGCGTTTTCTTGCACAGGGTCGTTTTTGTACCCATGTTAAATACCCTTTTTGACTTTCTTTTAATGTTTGTGGGTAGTATGTCATTTGGTCAAGTAAATCATATGCTTTTTGTTTTATCTGCTCATTACTGTAATCTAAAAACCACTGGCCATCTAAGTTGGCAACAATAACAGGGTTTTGTGCACGTGTTTGTGCTCGTCTGGATGTATCTAAGAAAATGCCTCCAAGTCGTGTCTCAACGAGTGCCTGTGTAACTTTTTCTTTTGCATGCTTTATAGGAATATTTGCAAACTCACCGCACTCTTGATTTAAGACTCCACCATAATGTTCAAGTTTATACAATTCTTGTTTTGCGTCTTCAAGCTTTGGATCTGTTGATGTTGTAATACCGTATTTTTGCACCATGTGATGCGCAGGACACTCGCCATTCCACTCAATAATATTTGACTTTTTATCTTTGGTAACAACTGTGTTAATTACTTGTACATCGCAAGATAATCGCCCATCTTTTTTTGCTTCTACTAATCCCATATAATCATGAGGACTTCCTGCAGGAGAGGAGTATACTAATCCAGTCCCATGAAATGAATCAATAAAGTCCGCGCTAGCAATGGGTACTTCGCGGTTAATGAGGGGTGTTTGGAATGTTTTTCCTAACAACTCTTTTCCTTGGAGTTCATTGAGTACTGCTACATCACCGTATTGGTGTACAATCTTTGTGAGCGCATCTTTGCCAACAATCCACACTTGATCTTTGACACGAACACGAACAAGTGTGTGGTTTGGGTCCACCCATAAATTTGTCGTACCAAATAATGCATCAGGTCTAAGCGTTGCAACGGCAAAGTATTGGTCTTCTTGTGTATCTTTGAATAAAATATAGACCATCTCTTGAATGGTAACTTTATCAACATCACCATCTTTTATATCATCCTCACCGACTGCGTTTTGATCAACAGGGCTATAAAGAATCGGATACTTACCTTGAATAAGCATTCCTGCTTCTTTGAGTTTTGTAAATTGCCATTCTATGAATTTTTGATATGGTTTATCACCCGTAGTAAATTGTCTTGTCCAGTCAATACTGATTCCAACCGAATCAAAGGTTTGCTCTATTTTTGAAGAAAAATAATCTGCAATTGCAAAAGGATCTGTAAAAGATTGTAAAATTTGTTCTTGTTTTTTCTCATCAAATTCATAATAGGCAATTGCCTCTTTTGTCATTTTAATGGTGCTTGGATCTTTTCTTGCTAAACCATCACAAACTGCAAGAACGGGTGTTCCGGATATATGAAAACCCATAGGAAATAATACATTTTTTCCAAGAAGGCGTTGATAACGAGTAAGAATGTCAGCCGCAACCATTGTTCGACCATGTCCAATATGTAATGCAGAATTTGCATACGGATATGGTACCGTTGCAAAATATTTTTCTTTTGTTGTGTCAATTTTTGGAACAAAGACTTGCTGTTGCTTCCACGCTTCTTGCCACTTTTTCTCATATGCGATTTTTGCCATCGTTTTATGTGGGGAACACTATTCTTTTTAAAGATTTAGTCGAGAAACAATATCTTCATGAATGACTTGTATGGGTCGATTACCATCAATGCGAACAATTCTTTTATATTGCGGGTGATTTTCGGGCAAGTTCCGGTAATATTGATGCTCTGCCAAATACCCTTGCCGGACTTTTTCAAAAAAACTGGGAGGCATATTATCATTTTTATCTTCTGTTTGTGGACGTTTTTTCTTTCGCTCAAGTGCAACTTCATAAGGAATATCGAGTAAAAATGTTTGTGTTATATTCATACCACGCCTTTCAAGAATTTGCTGATTTGCTTTTCGTATATCCTCTAATAAATCCGGCGCTTTTACATGTCCTTGATACACAGCAGTAGAATCAACAGAGCGATCCCAAATAATCACTTTTCCTTGGGCAAGTTCTTGCTTTGCAATGTCATAGAGCATTGCTCTGGAAGCTAAAAATAAATGCATTTCTGTGTCTGGTTCGAGTGATTTTGCAATGCCAACTAACTGTTCTGCAGGAATCGTCAAATATTGTTTTGCATAGGGAGTGTCCGCAATTCCTTTAAGCATCGCGCGAAGAATGTCTCCAGGTTGTGTTCCTCCCGGTTCATAAAAATTGATGTGGGATAATCTATGTCCTTTGTAAGTCAAATATGATTTTAATAACCCAATTTGTTCGCCTTTGCCTGCAAACTCTCCGCCCTCAAATGTGATAATCATCTAAGAAAAAAGAGTTGGGAGGATGTTTATATACTTACCTATGTATAAGAGTGTAAAGAGCACATACCACGGCCAATATCGAAAAAAAATCTGTTTAAAAGAATGCCGAGTTTGCGAAAAACCATGCAAAAACATAACAATTGCAATGTAGGGATCTGCAAACAACGGCGTAAATGCGTAGAGTATGTGCCACTTTCGCAGCAAAAGTGCAATGATTGCAAGCGGTAATAAGTAGAGCGAAACAATGGTGTAGACTATAATTAGGGACACTTCAGTTAGAGATTTATACAATCGTAACCAGACTTCTCCCGCCTGTGCTTCTTCTTTAGCGTCATTATAGAGCATTCGTCCAATATACTCACCCAACCAGCCGACAAATAAATACATGGTCAGTTTGAAGATGAATCGCTTTAAAAGTTTTTAGGGTTGACTGGCACCATCCAAAAAATAAGAAAAAAGAGCACCTTGCAGCAAAGTCAGAAAATTTGGCGATTCATACAGCCAAATTTTCGCATGATACTCAAAGCGGGACTCTTGAGCCAAATCTGCGTGCTCTTCTTTGAAAAACAATTATTAGATGAAGACGGGTTGACTAGCTTCATTTTAAAAACACCCTATAGACAGAGGAACATAACAAACCTTTAAATATGCAAGATTTAGATAAATACAAATGGATGAAGAAAATTATCAAAGTGATACAAATGAACTTTTACAGAGAAAACCTCAAAATAAATCATTCACAGTTTCTTTTTATAGCACACTCGCCTTATTAGGAATTGTAGGGGTCATACTCACCTGGAATGCATATGCTTCTCAAAACATGTTTCTTCTCTCTATAGGAGTACTCATGATTATATATACCATCTATAATTTAATTACAAAAAATACAAAATCAGTGGCCTTCATCCCTTCAATACTGGCCGCCATCTCAATACTTATCTTTCCTTTCATCCTCACAATAAAGCCAGATACGTTACTTTTTTATCTCCTTACAATCTCTTATTTTTGCATTCTGGGTATTCTATCTACAAGTATGTTTATCGGAATTAATTTTAAACCAGGAAAAATAATACGAATTAATATAATATATGCCATAATTTTAAGTCTCTTTTTTCTGGCATTACATGCGCAAGTAGAAGTCTTGAAAGTACTCTCCGAACAGGTGGTAGGTATTGACTCTGTTGATACTGCCAGCGCAATTGGAACTTCTGCGATAACCGAATACGTACTGGCAAATATAAATCTCGCCTCCATAAATGTAATTTTGATGTACACCATTACACTCTTAAGCTTTTCTTCGACTCATATTTTTACTTATGTTAGAAGTGAAGCAAGAAAAATGATAAGTCTTGTACCGTATGTAATTATAATTCTTTTCTTTTTCTTGTTGCAAGCTATTATCAGCGGATTAATACAAACCATTTTTACGTCAATGCCGTGAAGAAACTATTTATTTCTATAAAAAGTCTTTCCAAATAATCATGAGATGTATAATATTTAGGAGTATAAAATATATATTTGTGGTTAAAAAGAGTGTATGCTTTTTTCTTTCTTGTGTTAAAAATCTATTAATTAAAACATAATTTGCAAATAATAATCCAATAATGACGATATAGAGATTAATAAAAACAAATACTAAGAGTCCAAATAGATATAGAAAATCATATTTTTTGAATTTGGACTGGATAAAATATACTATGAGAAATTGTATTGTGAACACTGTAAGAATTATGTAGAATGGTATTAAGTAGTACAACATTTGCAAAATAGCATCTAGAGTGAACGTGTAATACATTGGTCGAATTCCAAAATGATGATTCCACGTGTTGTAAAATGTAAATAAGTGAAACCATGTAAAAAATATGATGTAGGAAAACCATAATAGCGTGAGCGGTAAAATGTTTTTTTCGATATATTTATTTGCGTATAACGTGAAAAAGATTGAACTAAAAAAGGAAACTCCAATAATTATGTTAAATACATTTGTTACTTTTTCAAATGAGTTTTCAATACTTAATGATTCTATTATCAAAAATGAGAGAAGATATAACAATAAGAAAATGATTGGCAAAATTATAAAATATGTTATTGTTTTTCTTTTTTGATTCATTTTTCTTGTAAATAAACTAATGGGGATGAGAAAAAGTAGTGTGTATAAAAGAAATACTATAATTTCGTTGTATTTTTCATAGAATGATAGTTTTATTATCGCCGGATTATGTTCTCCTTGGGCGTCTTGAATGATACTCACATCATACCCTAATCTATATGGTTTTAATGGAGAGAGACGATATTCTTCGCCAACAGGTAATCCTATTTTGTATAAGTCGCCTGTTTTTGTAAATCTTATTTTTTGTCCGACAACAAAATTTTCAAATTTTTTCCTATTCCAATTTTGTTCTAGGTTTATTTGAAAACTAACTATTTGATTATTACTTTGCAATAATTCGTGACTTAAAATTAAGGTTTTACTTGATTCATTTTCAGTTAAAGTTAAATAATTGAAAATATCATAATTTATAAGTGTGCTGTTATAAATTAATAAGTCTATTTTTCCTATCATTTCGACATTATTATTTATTTTTGTTTCGACAACATATAACCCGACTATTTCTCCCTCTATCTCAATTGTGAATCTTTCGGAGGGAGGAGCAGATCCAAACACAGACAAAGCTAGTAAAAGTAAGAATATGATTGCTAGTAGTGGTTTCATAGGATTTTTTAGATTGTGAGATTTATAAATATTAAGTTATTTTTCTTCGAATTTCAAAGAAATAAAAGAATAGTAAGCTAAATAAGAGATATATGGTAAAATTTGCAACTAAATTGAGTGGCTTGAAGGTTTCGCAGAGGTTGGTTTCTCCCCCTTCATTATCAATGCAGGTATTAGGAAAAGCGTTCCATTTTATGTGATATTCAAATGGAAATCCAATTCCGCTGACGCCACCATCCGTAAATCCTCCGATTCCAAGATCAGTCTGAATAAAATTAATTGTGTTAAATATAACCAAAGGCAAAACCAAAAAATACAGTATGAGTTTTATAATTTTGTTCATGTTATATCACCTTTTTACTTCGTTGGATCCGCAACCCGTCCCATAAATAAAATGTTCTCTGTTTCATTTTCTTGAATGATAAAAATAAATGGGTTGTTTGCGTTAAAAACGTTTACAGGTATAGAGCCAGCTAACGTTAAAACAGCAGTTGCAGCAGCAGATTCTGTTCCTCTCTCGTCAGCTTTAATAAATGCTTTATGTATAACTAAGTCAAAAAAAAGATCTCGTTTACCAGTTATTCCAGAAAAATCCGCATCTGGTGTAAATGCGGTTGGCATCCCTAAGTCTTTTAAAATATCATTTAGCGTATAATCTGTTTCAAATTCAAATAGCGGCAGATAAATACTATCCATTGATGTTTCTCTCATTTGAGATTTATATTCGGTAAACGCCTCCAGAGAGATATCAATATCGTCTAGTGTGTGATTGTATTTAATTATTTCATCAGTTCGATAATCATACTTTTCATATTGTTTTGGTAAAATAATAATCATTGATAATTGATCTCCTTTATATGGTAATTCAATAATTTGTACTTTTTCAAGTTCTGCATAATTGAATTTCACTGGTTGAGGTTCCACATCTTCTAAATCTCTTGAACTTAAGTGCATCATTGGAACTTTAATTGGGTTATTAGGAGTTATAAAAAAATCTCTATCTCGTGTATTTTTTTTATCAAATTGATATTTCCAATCCCCTAAAAAATAGATTGCATTAGTTATAACCAGTTTGGTATCTGGTCTTAGCATACCAGGTTTTATCAATTCTTTAATTCTATTGTTTGTCTGTTTTTCAATAAACGAATTAATTGTTTGACGAGATGGTTCAGTTTCTTGCACAAAATCTAAATTTGAAGCCTTTCCACCATAATAGTTTTGAATAGTAAACACATACTCATCCAAAAGAGGGAAATCTTTTTGAATCCAGAGTGCATTTCCTGTTCTTAAAGTAAAAGATTTGTTTTCTTCATTTATTGTATTGTAAAAAGAAGCCGAATTAGACCTTAAAATCTCTTTCTCAGGAAAATAAAACACTTGCCTCATTTCTTGAGCTGTTTGTTCTTTTGCACCTTCATATGTCATTGCTAAAGCAACCGAAATACTATATGGTGAAAAAAATAAATTATTATTTTGATTTTGTTCAATTCCATTAAACAAATCAAACGCAAATTTATTATTTGCATTAATAACTTGCTCAATACCTTCAAGAGTCGAGCTTGTTTCATTTGCTATAAGAGGATGATATGGATCTGAAATTTGCTCAATATCTTCAAGAGTTGAGCCCGTTTCATCTGCTATAAGAGGACGATATGGATCATAACTAAATAAGAAATGTATTGACATTGCAGTTGTAAGTACTATAAGGAATACTATTGAAAGAAGTACTATTTTTTTTGCCATATGTAAATTATGAGACTATAGGTATTTAAATGTTTTCTGAGATACTTTTCATTTCTTTCGAATTTCAAAGAAATAAAATAGCAGTAAGCTAAATAAGAGATATATGGCAAAATTTGCAACTAAATTGAGTGGTTTGAATTGTTCTAATCTGACTAGTTCACCTTGATCATTTGTTACCATAGCAGAACCTGATGTATAATACGTAAAAGGAAATCCTTGGCTGTATCCTCCGATTGCCCAAAGTTGAAGTATTTCTAACGTAAGATACACACCTCCAAACATAACCAAAGGCAAAACCAAAAAATACAATATGAGTTTTATAATTTTGTTCATGTTATATCACTTTTTCACTTCGTTGGATCCGTAACTCGTCCCATAAATAAAATGTTCTCTGTTTCATTTTCTTGAATAATAAAAATAAAAGGATTGTTTGCGTTAAAAACGTTCATAGGAAGGGCTGCTAGTCTGTCTCCTGTCACAGCTGTAGCAGCAGCAGCTTCTGTGCCCTTCTCATCAACTTTAATAAAAGCTTTATGTATGACTGAACCGATTAATAGATCTTGATTGCCCGTCATACCTGAAAAATCAGCATCAGGGGTAAATGCAGTTGGCATCCCTAAGTCTTTTAAAATATCATTTAGTGTATAATCTGTTTCAAATTCAAATAGTGGTAAATAAATACTATCCATCGATGTTTCTCGCATTTGAGATTTATATTCGGCAAACGCCTCCAGTGAAATATCAATATCGTCCAGTGTGTAATTATATTCAATTTTTTCACCAGTTCGATAATCATACCCTTCATATTGTTTTGGTAAAATAATAATCATTGATAATTCATCTCCTTTATATGGCAATTCAATAATTTGTACTTTTTCAAGTTCTGCATAATTAAATCTTGCAGGTCTTGGTTTCATATCTCTCATATCTTTAGCTGTTAAGTGCATCATAGGAGCTTTTATTGGGTTATTAGGAGTTACAAAAAAATCTCTATCTTGTGTATTTTTTTTATCAAATTGATATTTCCAATCCCCTAAAAAATAGATTGCATTAGTTATAACCAGTTTGGTATCTGGTCTTAGCATACCAGGTTTTATCAATTCTTTAATTCTATTGTTTGTCTGTTTTTCAATAAACGAATTAATTGTTTGACGAGATGGTTCAGTTTCTTGCACAAAATCTAAATTTGAAGCCTTTCCACCATAATAGTTTTGAATAGTAAACACATACTCATCCAAAAGAGGAAAATCTTTTTGAATCCAGAGTGCATTTCCTGTTCTTAAAGTGTATGATTTATCTCGTTTGTTAATTAGATTATGAATTGCAGCAGAATTTGGTCTTAAAATCTCTTTTTCAGGAAAATAAAACACTTGCCTCATTTCTTGAGCTGTTTGTTCTTTTGCACCCTCATATGTCATTGCTAAAGCAACCGAAACACTATATGGTGAAAAAAATAAATTATTATTTTGATTTTGTGAAATTTTATTAAACAAATCAAACGCAAATTTATTATTTGCATTAATAACTTGCTCAATACCTTCAAAAGTTGAGCCTGTTTCATCTGCTATAAGAGGATGATATGGATCATAACTAAATAAGAAATGTATTGACATTGCAGTTGTAAGTACTATAAGGAATACTATTGAAAGAGGTACTATTTTTTTTGCCATATGTAAATTATGAGACTATAGGTATTTAAATGTTTTCTGAGATACTTTTCATTTCTTTCGAATTTCAAAGAAATAAAATAGCAGTAAGCTAAATAAGAGATATATGGCAAAATTTGCAACTAAATTGAGTGGTTTGAATTGTTCTAATCTGACTAGTTCACCTTGATCATTTGTTACCATAGCAGAAGATGATGTATAATATGTAAAAGGAAATCCTCGGTTGTATCCCCCGATTGTCCAAAGTTGAAGTATTTCTAACGTAAGATACACGCCTCCAAACATAACCAAAGGAAAAACCAAAAAATACAGTATGAGTTTTATAATTTTGTTCATGTTATATCACTTATTATGATTAATAAATAAAAAGCTTTCTACAAAAGTAGCTCACAAATACAAACGCAACACATAAAAAGACATCTATCTAAATAAAATACGTGATATAATGCAAACAACAATCGTCTATATGGTCGCCGGGCTTTCCAGTCGCTTTGGCGGAAAAATTAAACAATTTGCAAAAGTTGGTCCTCAAAATCAAACATTAATTGAATATTCAATTGAGCAAGCAATGCAAGCTGGGTTTCAAGACATTGTTTTTATTGTTGGAGAGAAAACTAAAATACCATTTCAGGAAATGTTTGGCGATTCATACAAGGGTTGTCAAGTTCGCTATGCAATGCAAACATTTGACCCACAAACTCGCGACAAACCTTGGGGAACAGTTGATGCTCTTGTTTGTGCAAAGAAGTTGCTCACAAACCCATTTGTTATTTGTAACGGGGATGATATTTATGGAGAAAAAGCACTTAAGTGTGCGCATGATGCCATCACCCTGGGAGAAGATGTTATCGTCGGATACTACCTCGGAGATGTTATGCCTTCTGTCGGGAGTGTTAACAGAGGCATTATTCGAGAAAAGAACGGTCTTGTGGTCGATATACAAGAAAACTATAATATTTCAATAGAGAACCTGTCCGAAAAAAATCTCACTGAAAAAAGCGTAGCAAGTATGAATTTATTTGGCTTTCAACCAAAAACTATGGAGTTATTTGCACAACAACTAGCTAGCTTCAAAAAAGAAAATCCGAGCAGAACGGCCGAATGTTTACTTCCTGTTGAGCTTGGAAAACTCATACAAGAAAATAAAATCTCCGTAAAGCTCGAAAAAACACATGATCAATGGTTTGGTGTAACAAATCCAGAAGATGAGCAAATTGTACGCGAATTGATTGCAAAAAATAGAAAGTAACTTACAAAGAATTTAAAAATACCAGTAAAAACTCCAAAGATAGGTGATTGAAATGGTTGAAAACATAACTACAGAAAATTTTGAAGAAAAAACAAAAACAGGACTTGTGGTCGTTGATTTTTATGCTGATTGGTGTGGGCCTTGTAAAATGATGGCGCCAACACTTGATAAAATTGACCGCGAGCAAACTGAAATGACAATTTACAAAGTAAATGTCGAGGAGCAACAAGATCTTGCAGTAAAATTCGGTGTTCGGGGAATTCCTACTTTTGTTGTTTTCAAAGATGGAAAACAACTCGAATCATTTAGTGGTTTTATGCCTGAACCTGAATTTTTAGCTAAAATTAAAGAAGTGGCGCAATAAGTATCGCAACAAATATACCAAGTAGCGCACCAGTTGCGACTTGGCGCTTTGTGTGCCCAATATATTCTTTTAATTTTTTTTCTTTTAAGTGTGTTTTTGCAATGAGTTCATTTAAGATAGTTGCTTGCTTGCTTGATTCTAAACGCACACCGCTTGCATCACGAAGTATTATTAGTGTGACAAAGAGCGCTAAAATAAAAACAGAACTTGCTCCTTCATTAAACCAGATTGAAGTTGTCAAAGCTGTCATTGTTGCTGCATGCGCACTTGGCATCCCCCCATCTGAGAGTAAATACCTCCAATGATAGACTTTATTCTTTGAATAAAAATAGAAACTCTTGAGTACTTGAGCAAAAAACCATGCAAGTATTGGCGCAAGGATATATTCTTTCATCTTCTTCTTGTTGTATTTAGTATATATATAAATTTTAGTAATTTATGAGCGACTATAATAACAATCAATAATGAAAACGCATAAATAGTTGCTGCAAGAATTGGCGTCACTATTTCGGCAAATTGTGCATCAAATAATACAGAGCGTCTTAATAATGTGCTTAAAAGAATAAACGGTGTGAATTCAAGTATTCCGCGAAAATCACTTGGAACACTTTCTAAAGGTAAAATAAAATCAGAGACGAGAATAAATGCACTTCCAAGTGAAATTGCTGCAAGAATCGTTGTTTGCTCATTTGAGAATATATAGCCGATGATCATTCCAATAGATGTAAAAATTGTTGCCGCAAGCAGCAAGATAGTCAACGTCGTACCAATGTTTGAGAGAACATCAATTTCAAACAAAAAGTACCCTAGTGATAATAATAAGAGCATTTGTAATACTGCCACAAGAATTGTTGTAAAAAATATGCTTAAAATAAAAATATAATCTGAAGTTGGTGTTGCAAAAATACGAAATTTTGCAGGGCTGACTTTTTCAATAACGACAATTGTTGAGCCAAGCATAAGTGAAACAAACATGATTACAAGAATAACTAAGCTTGGGAAAATGTAATTTAATCTATTTTCAGTAGTAATTACGGGTTGCACTTGCTGCTCAACTGGACGCACAATACTTGTTGCATCCGTAATCTCAATTCCCTGTAATGCCGCATTTACTTGTGCAAAATCTGCTGCAAGTGTGAGAAGATTTGTTTTTATACTCTCAACATCATCTTGCAACTGGCCAAAGCGTGATGTAAATGATTGCTGAAGTTTTCCAGCATCACGCACTTTTTCTTGTAAATCAGAAAACGCATCTTCGGTAAGTGAAATAGCTGCATTTAATTGATTTATTCGCTGCGTTGTTGTATTCTCATGTGTTGTTATTTTTTCTCGTGCTTGCTCAATTAAATCCATTGCTTGAGAGGTATCTGTCTCCCCACTCATTGCATCTAATTCATTTTCAATGTCATCAAGTGTTTTTGTATAATCATTTTTATAGGAATTTAAAATATTATTCACATTAGATCGCGCACCTGTTAAGGAACTAATTACATTCGGAGTATCAGTTGAAAAATTTAAATCTCCTAATTGATCAGTCGCATCATCCAATGAATCAATAAGACCATCATGTTCTAAGAGCAGCGTTGTTTTTACATACTCCTCCCATTCTAATAATTTTTCAGATACATCATCAATAGAAACGAGAAGAACGCTTGTTAACTCGGAGCTAATTTCTGCCGTCTGATCTCGAATCACACGATTGAGTGAATTTTGAATTAAATCAACAATATTAACTTTGGAATTATCAACATGGACAAAAATATAATTTGTTCGTGATTGTTCGAGTGTGAAATTAGATGAAAATTCTAGACAACTATGCAGCCGCAAATTTCGAACATCTTCTACACAGACATGTTTTTGCTCATACGACTGTACAACAAACTCTTGCGATAATGATTCTACAAAACGTTCATATAAAGGTGTTTTATTCTCGATTATGACACCAACTCGTAAATCAAAAGTTTGATCATTATTATACGCAAATCCTGCAAGGAGCATGATAAATAGAGGACCGAAGATTATAATGAGCGCAGATATTTTTGAACGTAAAATTGTTTTCAGGTGCTTTGCAATTAATCGTAATAATTTCATTTTTTACTCCACCACCGTTTCTTTTTTTTCTTTGGCGGTTCTTTGACCGTTTCAGTCTTTTGTTGTATTATCTCCTCAAAAATTTCATTAAGTGATGGTTTATTCATTTTTAATTCTAAAATGGGATCTTCAATTTTTTGTGTAACTTGCGTGACAAATTTAATAAATTCAACAGGTTTATGTGTGACAACTTCAAGACTATGATGAACTGCCGACATTTCTCGAATGTGTAATGATTTTTTATGCGTTTGTAATTTTTCTTGTAAAATATCATATCGTTGATACTTTGTCATAATCTGTACCTGATCACCAGGCTGGTATTGTTTTTTTAATTCACTTGGCTTTCCAATATGATCCATTCTTCCTTTATGAATAATGCCGATGCGATCACAGAGTTCATCCATTTCATCTAAAAAGTGTGATGATAAAATAATTGTTGTTCCCTTTTGGCTAATTTTTCTGATCAAATGCCACATTTGTTTTCGAAGGGAGGGGTCTAGATCAGCCGTTGGCTCGTCAAGAATCAGAATTTTTGGGTCATGAATGAGTGCACACGCGATATCTAATCGTTTGAGCATTCCACCAGAAAGTGACTCTGCCAGATTATTACGAAAATCATATAACCCCATAAGTTTGAGTAAAATTTTTGCATTTGTTATTCTCGCATCTTTTGAAAGGTTATAGAGTGTTCCAAATAAATTTAAATTTTCCATTAATGTGAGCTTGTCATAAATCGATGGTCTTTGTGCGGCAAAGCCAATCATTTGCTTTACTTCTTTTGGATGCTTAAGAACATTACGATAGACATCCTCTTCTTTAGAAAATGATAATAAATGTGGACTCTTGAATAAAACAGCCCCCTTATTTGGTGCGAGAAAACCAATAAGTTCATTGAGTAATGTCGTTTTTCCAGAACCACTCGAACCGATCACACCAAAAATTTCTCCCTGATGTATTTCGACATTGATACCTGAAAGTACCTCCTCTTTTTTGTAGGCCTTATGTAAATTATCGACCTTTAAAATAACATCACCCATATATTCACATTTAGTTAAATACCCTTTTTAAAGGTTATCTTAGTAAAAAAGTCAAACTTGAATGTCACACACGCAAATTCACGCCCCTCAGACCAAGATTTATAAAAAAAAACCTGATCCTGATTTTGATGTTAAAAATTATACTAGACGAGAAAAAACAAACCTATTTTCCATTTATTCTTGAGCACATACGAAAAAGAGATATGTTACTGGAAAATGAGCGCCAAATATCAATACGATCTGAAAAAAATGTCTACTCGGACACACCATTAGAGTTTATTCTCAAATCTGACTTTCCACATATATTAAAAAATAAAGAGGCAGATATCGCACAGCAAAAAGCATGTATTCTTTGCCCCTATCATAAAGAAAAAACAGCTTCTATGAAAGTAACAACAACATTTGCTATTTGTTATGGATGCGGGCATAGGCCATCACCTCTTGAATTTAAAAAAGATATACAATACTTGATACGAAAGGGAATCAGAAGATTTTCAGACCAGAATCTTTGAACAAACTATTATAATCCTCCTATTTTTAACAAGCTTTAAAAACCATTGGAAAAAACAGCCTCTTCTATGAGACAAAACTATCAAATTAGGGATCGGCAAATTAATACAGCGCCGATACAAACAGAATTTATTGCAAATCATGCAATTTTAGAACCTTTAAAAGAAAAAATGACAGCAGTAGCAAGACGAATTCGAACTGCAGTCAATGAAAAACAACGAATTGTTATCAAACATCATAACGATACTGACGGATTTTGCTCCGGACTAGTTTTAGAACAGGCAATCATCCCCCTTATTGAAGCAGTAAATTTTAAAAAACAAGCTGTTTGGGAAAAATTTAAACGAATGCCATCAGTGACACCGTTTCTTAATATCGAAGATGCGACAAAAGACATTGCGCAATTTCTCTTAGTCGGACAACGGTTTCAGGAAGAAAAACCGCTGATTATTTTAACAGATTTAGGCAGTGGTTCTGAAAACATTTTACCCCTTAAAATGCTCAAAACATTTAATTGTGAAATTATTGTCATTGATCATCATCCTGTTGATCCAACTGTTCTTGAACTTGTGGATTATCATATTAATCCCATGGAATTTGATGCGCCAAGTTCACTGTGCGCAGGAGTTTTATGTTGTGAAGTTGCAAAAATGATTGAAAAAAATGTAGAACGTGTCGAACTTATTTGTGCAATATCCTCATATGCAGATCATGTAGAAACACTCTATGCACAGCCATATTATGATAAAGCAAATATCCCTTTAGAATATCTCAAACAAATTGGAGATGTTATTGATTTTACAGTATTTAATCTTCGAAACCTTGATGGAAAAGAATTGTTACAAGTCTTACTCGGATCAGATGAGAAAAAGCAGCGCGAATTAGTTCAATTACTTGCCAAGGAATTGCAAGTACGAAAAGATAAAATCCTTACACAAGCGCACAATCTTATTAGTGAAAAAGAAACACAAGCACATCGTTACATTATTTTACCCATTTCAGAAATATCACTGCGCGATATGTATCCAAGACTAGGAAAAATTGTAGAAATTGTTCACTCACACTATGGTGAAAAAGAAAAACCACTCATCACAATGGGCATAACATCAAACTCTGTGACATTTCGAGTTGAAGACGGTTCACAATTTAATTTTCAAACAATGCTTGAACAATTGCAACAAAAAGCACCAGATGCATTTATTGAGGGTGGCGGACATCCATATGCGGGAACATTTCGGTGTCAGGAAGCAAAGTTTGAAGCTGTCTTCTCGCTTGTGAAAGAATATATTGAGAGTTTGTAAACTCTCTTTATGGTTCAAGGGCAACACAATTTGTCGGATTTGAGGCGGGTTCGCCGACACAGTTAACTGCATCGTCAGTGTAGTTTTACCACTCAAAATTTGGACCAAATGTAGAAATAGGGTCGCCGGTTTTTATACCAATAACGCCACCAATATTACTTGAACCCGTAATGAAAGCATCTATTGATGAATCAAGGACTCTCTCTGTTAAATCTGTTGTAGATCCCCAGTATTCACCTGTTGCACCTCCAACATTATTCACACCGCCAACATTACCTACAAAACTACTATTGATAAGCCTAATTGTATCCACAGAACCAGAAAAACCACCAACGTAATCATTCCCAGTGATGTTAGCAATAATTGTAATGTTTTCAAATCGACTATTTCCTTCGTGACCACCGGCACCACCCACATAATCGTTGCCGTAAATATTACCAATAAAAACCGAATCATATAACCCATGACTCGCATAACTTCCTGAAAAACCACCAACTTCGTCTCCCCCATAAATGTCAGCCATTACAACATTGTATGAGAAAGAAAAACCACTATCCACATGACCTGCAATTCCCCCTGCAAGATGAGATGCAACAGACCAAGTATTTTGCGAAAGCAATGTCCCTATGTAATCTTGACCTTGAACATAAGAATTAATTAAATTTAGATGGGATATATTAACTGCATTGAATCGTCCAAAAAAACTGACATCGTTTGTAGTACTTCGATTTATATACAACCCATCGATTGTAAATCCTTGTCCATCAAACGTACCCGTAAATGGATCACCCGCAGTTCCTATCGGCTCCCACCCAGCACCTTCTCGATATTCAGGACAAGCATAAAATGAAATATCGTTTTGCAAAGCAAATGATGCAGACAATTCTGTGCGCATCATATCTAAATCATCACAGGAGCAAAGAGGAATTGGGGTTAAACCACTATCAAAACAATCATCAACTGGCGTAGGCGCAAAATTAGAAGAACCACCGCCAGGAATTGTTGCAGAAACCCTCCTTGTCGAATCTGAGCCCAATAGGCGCCCAATCAATTTTAACATCGGACATCACACTACCTGACGGACAAGTCACTCTGTATCGAGAACCGACATTGAGCGTCACTGGCGTTGATAAACACGATTGTTCCTCTAAACTCACACTTAATAGACGGATTGTCTGCGGCTGATTATTGAGCAAAAAAAACGCTATATCATTTCCATCTTCATGGATGTCAACAATTCCAACCTCAAGCAAGCGCAATTGCGCTGCATCCACCTGCTCGCCAGCACCACCACCTATTCCCGGAATACCACCTAAAGCACCGACGACAATCAACGCAATAATAATAACGACTGCTGTAATAACAAGATATTCTGTAGCCGTTTGCGCGTGATAAGAACCCATACTACAAACAGAGAGGTTATCTTATTTAAAACTTATTAACTTATAGTTTTAGACAGAAGTAAGTTATGTAAAAATCCGTGTGTTCTTCACATTTAGAATTTACTTTTTCTGGGTTTGAAAAGCATATTTTTCTTATTTAGTACCTAAAGGAGGATTCTAATTATAATGCGGCGATTTTGAAACGGTTGTTCATCTTGCGAATTTCTCCGGCGCGCAACTCCTCGAAATTCTGATTTTTCGCCAAGGCATTATAATTTTTTATTGTCGCTAACTATTAATCCTCCCAGGACAAGCGATCCCCGGCTTGGTCTAGGTCTAAGCGATCTTTGTACGGAGTTAAAATAATCTCTGTAATAAATAAATACAAAACAAAAAATGAAGTAATCACTGCAACATTAGTTAAAACATCAGAAGCAAAATACGGATATACGACCAAAAACGGAATAAGCACAAGAAGCATAATGACTTGCCGTTTTAGTACGCGCCGATCACGAACATACTTGAGTGCACGAAATGAGAGTGTGAAAATAACAATTCCTAAAATAATTAGTGGCTCAGTGCTCTTTTGCTCAATCAGACCTTTGAACCCAGAAGCGATACTAATTAACCCTAAAAACAACGGAATATGACTATATAAGAAAATTCGACTCTTGCTACTCTCAAACCCAATGATTGATTTTTGAATGAACTGAAAATAGGACCAATATACCATTATGATGGTCAAAACACCTCCTGCAAGAATGTAAAATGATGTTCTTGTCAATCCTAATAAATGCATACTCGCAACAAGGGAAATAATAATTTCACCAAGCATGATAACAGTGAGCAACCCCAACCGTTCAGGAAAATGCGTGGAATGCATATGCATGCTTGTCGCGCGTGTTTTTGTTAAAATGGGTGTTAAAAAATCAATAGAAAATGCAAGAATCCATAAAACTATAGGAGACGGTGTTAATGGAGAAACCGCCCATAATACCGCAGATGCTCCATATCCAATCACCATTGGCAAAACAGAAAAAAATTTCATAGGGCTTCGAAAAAAACCACCAACATACATCAATATAAGTAACGCTCTTGCCGCTGCATAACACCAAGCAAACCCGACCATATGAGGGCCATATGCACCATCTATTTGGATAACCATACCAAGCACCGCAACCATCTGACCCAGTGTTAGCATATGATACACCCATGATTTACTTTCAAATTGTGTTGAAAAAATCGTATGACCAACCCAAGTCCAAATAATTGGTAAAAATAAGAGCATGTATGGAAGAACGCCAAGCAATGTGTCTTGATCTTTCATGACAATTGCAAGTTTATGAGCCGCACCCACAAATACGAGATCAAAAAAGAGTTCTATCCAAGTAACTTTGCGTGAATTGCCCATGGATAAATTCTGTAACTGCGAGTTTAAAAAGATTTACACAATACTTATAAGGAAAAATCCCTTCTATAGATATATGGGAACTATATTTGTATGCCCAAAATGTAAAAGTACAGATGTTGTTAATAATTTATCATCTCATTCTATTGCCGTAGGAACATTTCAGCACGAGCATAAATGCTTGGATTGCGGGTTTGAAG
>JBLKOU010000060.1:0-3868 GCA_047603125.1 Candidatus Woesearchaeota archaeon
TATTTTTAATAAAAAATAGCCAACTGTCAAATGAAATTCCCGCACTAAATAGTTGACAAACTGTCAAACTTGGGTTTTTAGGCAAATGTTAATTCCAAACCATGTTTATTAGAAAAGTAATCTTTGTCAGCAGGATAACCACAAAAAAATCAGCAAACAATATAGTAAAAACGTGCAGGTATCTTCGATACGGGATGCTCTATTACGCAACTATATCATATTCTTCATTTTTTTGATCAATCACCACACAGACATCAAAAACAACAAATTTATAAATGTGTCATCACTTGCTAGTTACATGAGATTTTCAGAATATACCTCACCTAGTATGTACCGGATTACTTTAACAAGAAGTCCCTTCGAGATTCTCGGATATGAAGAAACGAAAAAAGGCGAGCAAGTCTATAGAAAAACAATTGATTCCCATATTATTTTTGATTTGCAAACAAAGACTGCAACAAAAATAAGCAGAGGAGAACAAGAACCAGTCGCATATAATGACCGTCAAGTTGAACAAATACTAAGCATTCTCAGCCTTGGTTCACAAAGGCTTCTTAAAAAAAACCACTTGGATGATTTACTATGATAGAACAAGGAAGTTTAAGTTTTGTTTATGAAGACGAAAACGAACCCTATGTCTACAAGAAAAATGAATCCTCTGTTGATACTGCTGTTCTTGATACGCTACTTCAACTAAACGATCCTCGCGTTCTCAGTCCTCTAGAATATACCAAAGGAAAATTTGTTATTGAATTATATCCAAAAATACAGGCACCCCCGCTTGTCGATTATTTTCACCAAACTCCGGATTTAGATAAGCGTGACATCGCCAACATAATGATCGAATGTTCTCTTGCAACAAGAACACTTCATGAAAATAACATATGTCATCGCGATATTCACCTAGGAAATTTTTTTTGGAATAATCAAAAAGCACTCATTTTTGATTACAATCGCTCCTCATTTATGGGACCAAACACACACGACTATCGATATTTAACTCCAATACAAATAAGAGAAATTCAAGAATCTTGCCCTCAATATCCACAAGAAGAGTTTCTATTTGGACACCCAATCACAGAAAAATACGACATCTACTCACTTGCAGTTCTATTTGAAAGTTTAACCACCCCTTGGGCAAGTAATCGAAAGTTAACCAAAATTATTTCTCGTGCAAAACAGCCATTCCCAAAACGAACCAAAAATATCGAGCAATTTCTTGACGAGTTACACTCAATTTAACGCTTCAACGCAGCCTGGACCAAACCATAGAACAGCGGCGCAGGTTTAGAGAGCGAACTTTTCAATTCAGGATGTGCTTGTGTTGCAACAAAATACGGATGCGTAGGAAGCTCAATAAATTCAGCCAATGTCCCATCTGGTGACAAGCCGCATAACTGCAACCCATGTTTTTGTAAAATTTGATGAAACTCAGGATTGACTTCATACCGATGCCTATGTCGCTCTTCAACCACATCTTGTTTATACAACGAGTAAATTTTTGATTCCGGATCTAATTTTGCAGGATATGCACCAAGTCGCATCGTGCCCCCTTTTTGCGTTACTGACTTTTGCTCTTCTAAAATATCAACAACGGGCGTGCACTCCGCCGTAATTTCGGTGCTATTCGCATCAGATATCTGACAAATAGAACGTGCAAATTCAATGACTGCTAGTTGAAGTCCATAACAAATACCTAAAAAGGGAATATTATTCTCCCGGCAATATTTAATGACGGTAATTTTCCCCTCAACGCCTCGCGTACCAAAACCACCAGGAACAATCACCCCATCAACATCTTGAAGAGAGGAAACATCCCCATTACTTGTCTCGATCCACCGTATATTTACCTGACAACCATGATGAAGACCCGCGTGTTTGAGCGCCTCTACAACACTGGCATATGAGTCTTCAAGCGCCGTATATTTTCCTGCAATTGCAATTGTAATTGCTTTTTGTGGCTTTTTCTCTAATAATGGCCCCCACGAATTAAACCCTGGTTTATATGATACATCAAGATGCTTTGCAATAAATGTTCCTAATCCCTGCTGATCAAAGACTGCAGGAATTTTATACACTGAATCAACATCCACCCCCGTAATGATTGCTTCAGGCTCAACATCACAAAAGGCAGCAATTTTATCACGCACTTGCTCTGTTAGCATCTCACTGCATCGAGCAATAATACAATCGGGAAAAATACCTTTTTGCTTAAGTAATGCAATGGATTGTTGCGTCGGCTTTGTTTTTTGCTCATCAACCCCATTTGGAATAGGAACATAGGTGAGATGAACATAAAAAACATTTTCCCTGCCAACCTTTTTTGGTAAGCTTCGTACAGCTTCTAAATACAGCTCGTTTTCAATATCCCCGACTGTTCCCCCGACCTCAATGAGCATAATTTGAGCGTTTTTTTCTTTTGCAATATCTAAAAAATGCTGTTGGATATAATCAGAAACATGCGGGATAAACTGAACAGTTTTTCCTAAATAATCTCCTCGACGCTCTTTTTGTCTCACACCCTGAAACACTTTTCCCATGGTGAGATTAAGATCTCCAGTACAAGAAACATGTAAATATCGCTCATAATGCCCAAAGTCCATATCCACTTCGCTTCCATCATCTAATACAAACACTTCTCCGTGCTCAATTGGATTCATAGTGCCTGGATCAACATTGAGATACCCATCACATTTAATTGGAATGATGGTGTGTTGCTTTGAGAAAATATTTCCTATACTTGCTGCAGCAATACCTTTTCCCAGACCAGAAATGACTCCCCCCGTAACGACAATAAACTTTGGTTGCATATGCTATTCTTTATTTAGTATGGGTTTTTAAAATCATGGATAATGGGGTTTTTATATTTGAAACTATAGTTACTCAAGTATTCTTAAGATGCTTCGTAAACGATTCACTTGTTTTTCAGATTGTGCCGCAGTTTGAGCAGCAAAACTATCTTGAATAGCTATCCCTTGCGAGTCTACATAGACCTGCTCATTAACAAGTTGTTTTTCAAGCAAAGCAGCTCTTCTCGCCTCTGTAAAATAAGATTGTGCACCGTCCTGCCCACAAACATCAAATCTTTTAAAAAAGCGATCTGAAGTTTCGACATAAATTCTCTCACCAATGAGTTTATTCACCAAGCCAGCAAATGCAACTTTTTTTCCAAATGAACAGCGAGGGCGAGTTCCAGATTTACATATGCCATAAATAGCTTTTGATTCGGTATGCTGTCGACGATTCATACGATATGTGTATCGTACGCATGCATAAAATTCAGATGTTTTGGGTTGCCAATACAGATACTCTATTTGTGAAACATCGCCAAAACCAGCGTTTTCCAAAAATTGTCCTAATTTGTGTGTATCATCGCGCTCAAAACCCTGATTAACAAAAAATTCATGCCTATCTTTTTCAATACGAGGATCAACCGCCACAGGAATATTAAGAAGAAAGACTCCTAATCCTATGGAGAAAAAAACAATGATAATTGAAGCAAAAACATGCTCTCCAGAAAAGACAAGCAAGCTAAATGCCACAAGAACAAGCACCCCAAGTGCAATAAATCTGTGCGAATGTTTTATGTGCATATCTTTTAATTATGCTTCTGTCTTTTTATATATTCACTTTTCTTTACAGTTTTATTAAAAAAAAGAGCACCTCGCATCAAGATTAGAAAATTTGGTGACTTTGAGCAGCCTAATTTTCGCACAATTCTCAAAGCGGGACTCTTGAGCAAAATCTGAGTGCTCTTTTTTGAAAGGCCATTATTAATTAACCTTCTTTGCGTAAGTAAAAAGTCTACTATTTCTTAATTTTTAATAAATTTTAGTAAAAACCGAAAGTTTTATAGATTTTGAGTATA
>JBLKOU010000009.1:0-27437 GCA_047603125.1 Candidatus Woesearchaeota archaeon
AACTCAATAAAGTCGCGCAAGTCATTGTAGACAACATGGCGCTCAATATTACCTGCAAGTGTCGCATCATTGAGTTTATTAAATGTGAATGGAACATAATCTTGCGGTTTCTCACTCACAGTCACAGTCACAAGATCCTCAACTGTATGAATGCCATCGCTTGTTGTTATAGTAATCTGTGTTTGCCCTACGCTCACACCTTCACACAGTAGATGACTACTACTTGCAACGCGACATGTTGCAATAGACGTATCGCCATCAGCAACACTAAATGTCAGAGGATCAGAGTCTGGATCAACAGCAAAATTTTTCAAATCATAGACAACTCGTTTATCCCCTACCTTTATATTAATATCAGGATAGTTAGTTACCGGAGGTCGATTCTCAATGACTTTCTCAACGAAAACAGTCATGCTCTGCGTTTGTTGTGTCTTGCCATCATCTGCACGGATGCTCAGTGTACTTGAACCATCTTCATTGCGATTGACATCACAAACTAAGGAAAATTGTTCAATAAAACAATGAACCAGGTTTGAATTGGATTGCAAAACCACACTAAATGAAACTGTTTCTTTTGAGCCAAACTCAATAAAGTCGCGCAAGTCATTGTAGACAACATGGCGCTCAATATTACCTGCAAGTGTCGCATCATTGAGTTTGGAAAAATGAAATGGCGTGTAGCTCTTTTGTACAAAAACAGTGAATGTTCTTTCAAGCTTTGTTGTTCCATCATCAATTGAAATGGAAAGCTGGCTTTGACCATCCTCGTCTTTTTGCACAAAACAAGTAAATCGACCACCAAATTGTTCACAATCAACTAAATCAGTATTTGATTGCGTAAGTGAAAATTCGTATCGTCGATCTCTGTCTGAAACATATGATAAAATATCAGAAATTATTCTGTGCTCAGCTACGGAACCATCCAGTGTGAAATCTTCAATGGGATCAAATGTGAAGGGAACATAGCCTTGCTCCAAATGAATTCTCATAGAAGCTGTTGCAGAGAGTTTTCCATCTGTTGCTCGAAAATACAATATTGTTACTCCCGTTTTTCCTTGCGAAACTGAACAACTCAATCTTGTCTGGGAATCAAGAGAACAACTTACTAAATCATTTCGAGATTGCGACTCAAGTGTAATTTTGAGTTCATCACCATCAGGATCTGTTACAAAATCACTTATTCGAATAATATTTTCATATAACGAGTGATTATTATATAAGACTCTTCCAGGTATTGAAGAAAATACCGGTGGTCGATTAACATCAACTTGCTCTACAAATATTGTAACAGTTTGTGTTGCAGCTTTTGACCCATCACTTGCTGTGAAAACTACTTGACTTTGTCCATCTTTATTTTCTTTGACTTCACAACTCAGATATGAGCCAAATAAGGAACATTCAACTAAATCTCTATTACTTTGGTGTGCAATTCCAAATGTCAATGCATCACCATCTGGATCAGAGGCATAATTATTCAAGTTTAAAATATTTGCATGATGCGTAATATCTCCTCGTAAGAAAATGTCTGAAATATCCTCAAAAACTGGCGGACGATTAGCATCAAGAACATCTATATCCCAAGTAAAAGATACTGCATCAGTTCCATCTGTTACTTCAAATCCAACTGTTGAACTTCCGGTTGTTACAGAAGATAATGCCAACGTTCCGCTTTGTAGATGGTAAATTGAAGTATTTTTTTTATAAATCCACGCTCCTTTGAAAAAAACATCATAGGCTATGTCAATCCATTCATCTTTTTTGAAAGAATAAAACCAAACTTGTGGATCTTTTTTTCCATGTATATAATACCATTTTTCATCTCCCTCCTCAAAAGAAACAGCGTGTTTATTTAAAAAATTTTCAAAAGTCTGTTCATATTCAGGCGGCATAAGAAACCACTGTTGTGAGAGAATGTTTGGCAAGTGACAATCGACTTTCCCTAATTGTGTATCAGCAAGCGTACAGTCTACCAGTTGTGAATTTGTTTGAGATGTAATTGTATATGTTAACTCATCACCATCCGGATCGAAAACATAATTGTCTAAAATGATCGCATTTGGATATTGAGATTGATTATTCAATAATGTTTTTTTTGGAAGTGCGCTTACTATTGGCGGCGCATTTGGATCAGGATCGGGATCAACTGTTTTTTCACCCTTCACATAAATTGTTTGAGAAACAGTATCATCTAAATTTGCATCATAAGGGCACGTATCTACAACTGCACGCGCACTTATTGAATAATATCCTTTTTGTGTTGGGATGAAACTTGTTTGTGTACGAATAAATTGATCATCTTGAGAATGTTGTGCAATGTTTTTAACTTCGCTATGAACAACCGCACCGTCTTTTTTTACTGTAAATTCAACTGAAAAGGGTGTTGTTTTTAATTCACCAAATTCATTATAAAAATTTGCAAGCGCATCAACATACGCTGTTACTGTTTGACCAACTTCTGGCTCTACAGGGCTTGCATATAAATCTTGAGCAAGGGCATAACACATGTTTGTTGAACCCTCATTAATAACACTGAATTGTTTGCTCGAGCTATGTTCTTGATAATCAAGACATTTTGCATCAGGGACTTGTGTTCGTACTCTCGCGCTATAGGCTCCGACTTGTTCAGGAATCCATTCAAATTGTATGTGTTCATATTCAGAATATGGAATCGAAACCACTTTTTCTTGTTGGTCAACGACCGCACCTGTGGAATCCAAAATGTCTAAAATAATTTTTGTTTGAACCGAATAATGTGATTGTAATTCATCAGGTATATATTCAATTGGACCTGCATTTTTAATTGCCGCATGTGCTTTAGAGTCAAGCGCAGTCACGATGTCAACCATTACTGGCTGATTTGGATAAACTGTATTTGTTACAGAAAAAGTATCTATGGGCGAACGACACATATCAATTTTACTCAAATATACTGTTGTCATACCATGACCACTACCTTGCGGAGCCAAAGTTACTTCATAAGGAACGTATCCCTCTTTGTAATAAAAGACACCGTAACTAAAATCCCCGTATAATGGTGGGTTTGTTGGATAATCTAGCACCAGTTGATGAGTATGGGTATGTTTTGGTTGATTTGACCATAACGCATCTGTAACAAAAGAACAAGAATGATCCCCGCAAATATATCCTCTTGCTTGAAAACCTGTTACTGGCTGATTAGTGAATTGATTCTGAGCATCTACAGATAAAACTGCTTTAAATGCTGTATTCGTCTGCAACATATCTGAATGAACCGCGGCTAATGCAAATAGTAATACAAAAAGGAATAAAATTATTTTTTTCATGGCTGACCTCCAGGCCCTTTGCCAATAATGTTCAATGACCCTCCTAATGAAGTAGCATCCGAACCTGGAATATACCAAATAACTGGAGTATTTATATGCCGTTTCCCGTCATCAAGAGATTCTTCCAAACTAAAGCCAGTCCCGTCATAGAGAATTGAACCAAAATTACTATCGCTTGAAAATAATTTCAGTACAGTATCCGGGTTATTCGGATCTTGAACAGAGAAGCTGTTTTTGTATCCTTCTCGTACAAGTTGCGCAAATGCATCTTGAATTTGATCGGTAGTTAGCGTGCCATGATATTGCAATGAACCAGGTACTTGTTGTTTTTCTTGTCCGCTATGGTTGACTAAGTAGTTTAATCCAAGTGAACCTGCAAGAATCCCAGGATGTGCACCTGCAAGTAAACCTACACCACCAAGAACACCATTTTCAAAAAGATGTGTCCGCCCAACATTGCTGTTTAAAGCCACTTCGTACGCCTGATCCCCTGCAGTTATAGTTGTTTTAGCAGTTGTTTGCACTCCTCTTCGATACATTCGAGTTTGCTCATCAACTTGTGTTGTGATTGCACTTGAAGTTTCTGGATTTGAAAGTAAAACCGCGTAAATTCCACCCGGTGTTTGCCAAAGAGTGAGATTATGTTCATCGCCTAAATAAGTATCATTTACGAATTCTGAGAAAGGCATTCTATGTGAAGAATCAGCCCCATATTGAATGATACCATCATCTCTTTTCGTACTTTGGACGTTTGCTCGATTTATCACTAATCCTGCATATGGATCAATTGTAATAGATGTAGGTATTTTTGATATTTGTGAACCAATTTCTTGAGATTGATCAGCAACCTGACCTACACGAGTTTCTAAATCAGACAGAGCCGAGCTTGCATCACGAACACCACGTGCAGTTTCCAATGCTTGATTTGCATTTCGTTCTAATCGTTCATACACTGTTTTTGGTGCATACGACGTATCCGACAGAGATGTCGCTTGTAATTGTTCTAATACCGCAGATGTCGGATCTTTAAGCATCACTTCAACTTGAGCAGGTTGCATTGCAATTTGTGGTTGTTCGTTTTGTGAGCATGTTGTTGTATATAATCCAAGTGCGGTGTATCCTGCACCAAATGCGAGTGCTGTTTTAGCTGCAGTTGTTGCTTTTGATTTGAATGTCATTAGTTTCTCCCTCCAAATGAACGAGCAATCAAATATCTTGTTTTATCAGAGTCCCATGTTACTTTTCCAAGCAATAAATTATGACGAAACTCTTCCAAACTGTCCCCGTATCCTTTTTCTCGAGCGGCATTGTAAACATCTGTTACTGATTGGCCCATTAATCTTGACCCACCAAGTCCGAGCGGATCTGAGATTGGTTCTTGATTGTAAACAGTTTGTGTTCGTGTTGTCGTTCCACGACCTGCACGTCGAACAATGTTTCGTTCATTTTCAACTGTTTGTACACCAACAACTGAGTATGCAGGTGAGAGTTGTGTTAATGTATCTGTATCGACAGCATTGCTCCCTTCATATTTTTGTAATACATCCGCTGTAGATTGTACTTGTTCTTTTGCAGACTCAAGGTTATCACCAATTAAACCTAATGATGTTTCAAGATTTCCAATTCGGGTCTGCCCGTCTGCAAGTACCTTGTTTGCTGCTTTGGATAATTCAAACTGACTGTCTAATGAATCAACAATGTCTTTTTTGACCGCATCTTGACTCTTCGCCACACGATCCATTATGGATTGATCTCTTTGTGAGAGAGCATCAGCTATTGCTTGCGTGTCATAGTGATTATCAATGACAACGACTTGTGGATCAGGCTGAACAAACTCAGGTTGATCTGTTTTGTGAGTATAATGATACGTTCCTGCACCAACTAAGGCTGCAAGTCCAAATAATCCGTAACCTGCATATTTTCTTAATGTGTTTTTTGCAGAAGAGAAAAGGCCTATTGGTTTTGGTTCATATGTTTTTCCTTCTTCTTTTTTTGGTTCAGCTTTATTAAGATGTGGTGGTTCAATAGGAATTGAAGCGTATGTTGGTTTAAATCCCGGAACGAAAGGTATAACAGTATCAGATTCATTTCCAATATATTCATAAGGCGTATTTTTTCTTAACTGTTTTGAGACAGATAATCTTTGAGCAGCGCGTTTTCTCATTTGTGGCGGAGTATATTGTCCTCTCCAAATCTCTCTTGCAATTTGCGAAGGTGATTTTCCTTCAAAATCAAGCTCTTTTCCTTGATAGACTCCTTTCCAACTTTGTCTTTCTTCCGGCGTTATGCCTGATTCGATTTTGGGATATGTTCGTTGTTGCTCTACTCGTGAATCAAGAGAATCTTGTTGTGGTATTTGATCTGGCGCAGCTGCAGGTTGTGCACTTTGAACACGTTGTGCAATTCCCTCTCCAGGTTGTTGGTATGATACTAATAATGAATCAATATCATTTAACTTATTTTTGAGTCCACGTAATTTTTGCGTTCCATGCGTTTTTGCAAAATACTTATGACCCTCTACTCCGCTTACATAATCGCGTAACTCAGATGCAAGCTTTTGTGCATGTTCATAAGTAAGAGAACCGTCGTTGAGACCTTGCTCAATTGCCAAGTTCATATTGTGAAATTGCCCGTCTGCTTTTTTCAAACGATCGTCCCATTTGTAACATGTCGCATCTCGTTTAAACTCCCCATCTTGGAATTTTCTTCCTAAGAAAGTATCCGATAACCCTCGTGCAAAGTCTTGAACTTGTGAATTGTTTTGTAGATATGTAAAATTTTCGCGCAAATTATTCATCGCTGTCGTATATGAAGTCATTAGTAATCCCCCTATTTCAAATCACTATCACTATTTGAAAGTAAAAACAGAAACGTTTAATGATTTAAATAGTTTACTACTTTAAAGTGTTATAAATACTTGCTGGGAACGTGACTATAATTCATTAAAAATGTTAGAAAAAGTGTAAACAGCAAGGTATCTTCCCGTACATAAGTACAGTACAAATATCCACGCAGGCTTGCTTAACTACCGTGTTCGAAATGGGAACGGGTGTACCCAAACCGCTATGGCCGTTTACATATGAGTGGAATAATGACTTGTTTATAAATGTGATGGTTTTGTGGGGGGAGGAAAAATGAGAAAAAGAACACACTTTTTATGAATATTCAAAAACCCTTATCACTTAATTAAGCGCTTTTTTGTTAATCGAGAAACTAAGCTTAATCTTTGTTTTACCTCATTTGAATCAAAAGGCGTTTCTTTCAACCCGTTTTCAGAAAAATTAACCTGTGAACTATGATATGCCCAAAGAAAGAATTTATAAGAATCTGTGAGTTCATCAAGCTCAGTATCAGTTAAAGTGAGCAAGCCCTCTACATCTAAATCAAATAATCTATTTACAGTATTGTATGAAAGGGACTCTAAAAAGACCTTCTTTCCTAAAATAGGACGGTCACTATTTCTAAAAAAATCAACTAAATCTCTCCCTAAGGCAAATTGAACTGCTCGCAAAGGACCTTGCTTAAATCCATTTTCATAATTACCATCATAATATGCTATACCCGATTCAGTATCAAATTGTTTTATTTTTTTTCCTTTAAAATGTGAAACACCAGTTTTCGTTGTTGTTTGATGATATTTCCAGCGCTCTTGCGTTCTTCGGTAAATCTTTCGTTTTAAAGTTGCATCTTGCAATTCAGTAAGAAAATATTCCTTTAAAGAATCACTCAAATGCATGTTTCCCCAGACAAAACGCGCATCTAAAATTCGACTAGTCGCATAATATTTAAATTGACCCGCCTCACCACGTTTAAAGCGCGTTACATACATAGGTTCAGTTCCTGGAACTTTTATTGCACGAATTGAATCAAAGAGCTCTTCAGTTAAGGTTTTTTGAGAAAAATCGCGTAAATGACTTTCCAGACAAGAACCACTTAATAGATTCTCAGAAACAATTTCTATTTCAAAAGGTGAAACACCTCCTTTTTCTCTTCTGGCATCACTACCAACAACCACTATTGCGTTTTCCTTGGCAAAATCAGTATCTAACCCCTGAAATAATGTTTTTATGGATCGTAAATAAAAATCATTGAATGAAAGGAGCTTTTCAAAATATTGACTATGTGTTTGTGAAAGCGGTCTTAGATATGCATGTTTCTCTTTTAATGAAGTTTTAAATGGATTCATATAGAGGGGATACCAGCTCAATATTTAAAGTTTCCTGAATTTATCACTTAGGAGTGTCTACTATGCCAACTTAAACAACTTTCTAAAAGTCAAAGAAAATATAAGGGAGAAGACAATGTATGCACCAATACCAGCAAATGTTGTAAATCCAAGAGGAAGAATTTCCATCTTTTCATAATTAACTCGAAAAATCTGAAAAACACCCTCATTTACGCGCCTGTCCGGCGTTCGCTCAGTGATACTTGGATCTATTCGAACCCGTTGATCAAGCTCATATTCTTTATGGGTAAAGGTGAGATTATGCTCACCAACATCACCTGAAAGCTCAAAGGTGGCACGCATATAGTCCCGTTTAAACATAAACCCATGGCGTGCTGGCTCCAATCCTTGTTCTTGCTCACCGAATGTTGATGAATTCATAAATACAGAGCCACTGACATATTCTGGTAAAAACACACTCACCGAAAACGGTTCATCTGCTTGTAAAGGAACATAAACTAAATGCGTGGCAATCCATGCAAATAAAATTAATAGAGGAATCATTGTCACAAATGCAGGTTTAATCATCTCAGGAAATAACTGTCCTTGGGATTGCATGATCTGTTTGTGCAACTTCATCATTTTCTGAGGATCATCTTTACTTGCACGCATCTTTTTTTGCAATTTCGACATTTTTTCTCGTATTGCTTTGACTTTATGCTGATCCACTAATTTTTTCTGTAAGAATACATGAACAAGACTTACAAATAAAGAAATAACAATGATTGCAAATAATGGGCTAATGGATGCGAGTGGTAAAAGAATCGGATCAACTATACTAGACACCACACCCCCTATTGTTTCAATCATTTTGTTGTATTTACCGTTTGCCCATAAATCGTTGCACTATTGGACTCATGTCCGCCAAATGCTGTCTTGTAATATCTTCATAAAACTTGTAAACAATCATAACTGCAAGTAAAAGACCAGTTCCACTTGTCAATGCACCGGTAACATCTGCTGCAGCTGCTAAAAATCCAACTGTTAGACCTCCCATAATCGTTAGAGGACCAATATATCGCTTCAAAATATGCTCAATAATTCGAGGATCTTTTCGAAAACCACTTAGTTGTAATCCACTTGCCATAATTTGCTTTGCCTGACTATGTGCATCCATACCTGCAGACTGCATCCAAAACCACGCAAAAACCATTGCACCAAGCATGAGAACAATGGTATAAAAGACTGCTTGTACATACAAGAGCGGATCAATTCCAAATGTTCCTGCACGAAGTATTGTCGGAATCAAATCAGGTGGCGAAAACCACTGTGATAAATCAAAAGCTAAATTAAATCGTTCGCGAACAAATCCTGACAAAATCGTAATATTTGCAAGAAGTGCTGCAATTAAAATAACTGGAATAACTGATGTATAAATAAAATTTAGTGGCCAGCGCATACCATATCCACCCACGCGACTAAAAGAAAGAGGAATTTCCACTTTCATTGACTGGAACCATACAACCATTGCAAAAATCAAAAATGTAGTAATAATTGCACTCGTACGTATAATAATTTCTCCCGTATCACCTTGTCCGAGAGCCATGACAATTGCAGGCAATGCACCGACCGGATACTCCGCTCCATCTGCGACAAAAACAGAGAATGTTTGAACAAATAAACTCTGTGAAACTCCTGCTGCAATAAAAAGACTGATACCTGAACCAATACCCCATTTATTGAGTAATTCATCCATGTATAAAATTAAGAGACCACCTAAGATTAACTGCATGACTAAAACACTCTGCATGAGTGTGTAAAAGCTTGTCCCTGCGACTTCTTCATATGGCGTTAGTCCACCTAGACCAACATAGATTATTGACTCTACCAGTATAAAACCAATGGCAAGTAACTTTTGTAAACCTTGAAATCGAACTTTTCCTTCCTGTGTATTTGTATCAATCTTAAGAATACCTGAACCCTTTAATAACTGTAAAATGATTGAAGATGTAACAATGGGACCGATACCAAGCGTGATTAATGAGCCAAACTCAGCTGCTAAAATAACTGCCAGCGCTTCAAATTGGGATGAACTTGCTGCACTCAAACCATATAAAGGCACATGTTTAAGAATAAAATAGGCGAGAAGGACAATAAATGTCCATTTCATCTTCGTCTTAAACGGAAGCTTTTTTTCCGTCGGACCTTTAATTTGCGGTAAAAAACGCAATATGGAATCGAGTAAACTCATTTTTAGTTCTCAGTTACTGTAACTGACCCATTTGCTTTATTAAGTTTTTCAATTGCCTTTTGAGATGCACTCTCAACAGTCACATGTAAAGGAATCGTTACAGAACCGCCTGCCAGAAGCTTACTGTACTTTGTTTTTGTTAAATCAACCTTATACCCTTGACCATCTTTGACTGCTATTTTTGAATCTACATATGTTTGTATATTTGAAGCAATTGTTGAAACATTAATTGCATTGACTACTTCTCGTTGAATTGGAGTAAACCCATGTTTTCCAAAATATTTTGTATTATGTGAGATTGATGGTTTTTTCGTATCAGCTCGCTTACCTGAACCAGCCATTCCACGACCACCGCGACTTCCAGCACCTCGATGCTTTTTTTTCTCCCCATAGCCATGAGTCCAACTTCCCCGATGTCGACTATTTTTTGATCTTTTCTGAAACATTATCTTTCTCCCCCTATACCATTCGTTTGAGCAAATCATTGATTGCTTCTTTTCGATCGCCTAATGCACCACCAACAGAAAATGGCTTTTTAATACCCTTGCGCTCAAATCCTTGGCGCGGCGGAGCTAACCGAATATACTTTTTATTTTGTTCTTTGCGTTTTTCTAATAAGCTCACAACTTCTTGACTTACTGGCCCATATGTTGCATATCCTTGAATTCGCTTAAGCATACCTAATACTTGCGGTGTTGCCTGTACAAGAACACAATTATGTTGATTTGGTAAATTCAACAACTCAAATGTCTTTCGAACATCTGGCTTTAATCCTGTATTACCCCGAATGCGAACAACGGCATACAATGGCGCTTGCTGACTCTCACTCATTTTGTTGTTCCTCCGCAACACGTGCAGCGGACTTGACTATTCCAAGTGCTCGCTTTTGCTCAGGTGTAACTTTCATTGCACTGAGTTTTTTCAAAGCATCATAACATGCTTTTACAACGTTAATTTTTGTGCTTGTTTTCCCTCGCATCCGGGACCACACATCCTGAATTCCTGCAAGTTCTAAAATTTTCGCACATTCTTTTTCAATAACCAGACCCGCACCCTTTGGCGCTGGCATAAGTGTTAATTCAACAGAACCACATTTTCCTGTTACTGCAAATGGAATTGAGTTTTGCTCTACAACAGTAACTTGCCAACTTCCACTTCCTCGAGGAACATGAATCATGTTTAATTTTGCATTTCGCACAGCTTTTTCTCTTGCAGGGACTGTTTCTTTACTTTTACCTGCTCCTACACCAACAAAGCCGTCTTTATTTCCAACAGCTGCATATGTTGTAAAGCTTGGTTTATTCCCTTCTTTTGTTTTTTTCTGTGTTTGTTTAAATGCTCGTCGTTGACCACCACCAAATTTTCCTTTCGATTGACCAACTAGTAATAATTCACTTTCTAACTGCGGGAATAATGTATCAATAATTTCAGGCTCAACTATACGAAAACCATTTTCAAAGATATATTGTGGATCGAGAATTTCACCCGCTTGAACTTTTTTACCAATTACTGTTTTTGGTACCCAATCTTGTTTTTGCTCTGTTTGCATCATTTTTTCGTAGCCATTATTTTTTCTTTCACAGCTGTATAGACTGCTTGCATTTCCTCTGGCTTTATGTTTTGTTTAATATATGCGCTGAATTGTTTTTCATATCGCGCTTTATCTGATTGAATAGTCTTTGCAAATGATTGTATATGCTCTCCTGATGTTCGTGAATCTGATGGAAGGACTTTTGTATCAACATTTAATTTTAAGCCACCATCACGTGCACCTTTAATTGTTGCATACAATCGCGAATGTGTTGTAACGTATTGTAAACCAAAGTCGACAATAACTTCACTCACGCCTTTTTCTTGTGCCTTTTTTGCAATTAATACGCCTGTTAAATATGCACAAGGAATATTACCATTAACTACCGGTAAACCAAACTTTTTCAAATCGTATGATTGTGCCGTTGTAATAATGTGATCACCATCAGGTTTGTATTCTACAATTTGAACAATTATATTTTGTAACGATCGACGAACAACCAAACGAGGTTTTTTTGAAACAAGTAATGATAATCGTTTTTTATAGTCCGTTACTTGTTCTCGTTTTCTTCTTAGTGGGACTGTATAATTCCTATTTTTTGCCATGGTATCACTTCTTTGCTAAAAACAATTCCTGTTCTTGAACATACTGTTTAATATGCCGTCTATTTCTAAAAAAATTACCCTTTGATTTTGTATACAGTTGTCGATATGTACTCGCGGTAATGCGATTATTATCTCGAAGCTGTTTTAACAAATCTCTTTGAAGTCGTAATTTAATCATCCATGTTTCTTTGGTATCACTTCGTGCTTTTGCTGTTCCTTTTCGAGAACCCAAGCCTTTTCGCAAACCTTTTGCTTTTTGTTTTGCAATATGACGTGCTCGAACACGGGACTGAGCATTTGGTTGAGCGAGTCGAATAGACCGACTACTAATCAAATCCTTAATGTCTGCTCGTGTCAACGCTTCTTTAATTGTTGATAATTTATCAACATCAAAGACAATGTGTTTTGATGAACACTTTAATATGTCTGCGGCAATTCGTTTTTGAGCTGTAAACTTCATTTTCTATTGACTCTTTGTTATTAGTACTTTGTCCTGCTCTTTTTTGAGCGTTTCTTTGTCCGAAGGTTCCTTTTCTGACTTTTGTTCAGATTTTTCGGTTTTTGTTGTTTTTTGCTCAGTTTTTTTCGAATCTGTTTTTTTCTGAGATTCTTTTTTACGCGCTTCGCGTTTTTGTTCACGTTTCTTTTGTTTTTTCTTACGAGCACTGAGCTGCTCTTTTATACTTGCAATTTGTGCATCGATATCATATGCCAATGGCAATGACTTTTCTTTTGCAAATTCTAAAAATTCTAAACGCTTTTTCGAACCCAATGTGGAACCAAAAACACCAATCTGGTTTTTCTCTAGTTGAGTAATTTGATCTTTTGTGAAGATAACAATTTGTTTTTTTCCATCCGCTTGTAATCCGCGAACTGCTTTGGGATATCCATATCCTGTTTTAATAATACCAAGTCTTCCTCGAACTTGATTTCCTTGTTTATTATGTACACCCTTTGGCTTTCGATATCCGGAACGTGAAATTCTCTTAATATGAGTCGATTGTAATCTTCGAAATACCGGTCGTTTCTTTTTTAATGCATCTTTTACGTTTAATAGTTCCTTCATCGTCTACACTTCCTTACCAGCTTTTTCTACAATAAAGATTCCATCTTGGAAAATCCGTCGGTCTCTATTTGTTATTCTGGTTAATTTTTCTAACTCTGCAGCAATTTGTCCTGCAAGTTCTTTATTTACTGATTCTACATTAATAAACTCCCCGTCAAGTGTTACTTTTGCTCCCGGTTTTAATGTGAGTTTTCTCGGGACGGTTTCACCAAGAAAGTTTTTCAGCTCAAACACATCTCCTTTTACTGAAGCACTCATCGGAAAGTGTCCCGAACAAATCTTTAATTTATAAACAAATGATTCACTTGCACCCTTTACTAAGTTTCGAATATGCGCTGCAAATGTTTTAATGTGCATTTTTTCACGGCGACCCACTTGATTTGAAGTTACAATAACAAAACCATCCTCTGTGCGAACAGTCAAATTTGGATGCATGAGTACTTTAGACACTTCTCCTGCAGGACCTTTTGCCGTTACTTTAAAATTATCAACTGTGACAGTAACATCCTTTGCAAGTTCAATTTTTTCTTCTAATTGGTTTTCAGTCATTTTAATAACAATACATCATCAGCTTTCCGCCAATGCTTTTTTCTTTTGCTTGATCAAGTGTCATGATACCTTGTGACGTTGTAACAATAATAACTCCAAATCCTTGTGCAGGTAAATACTTCACTTCCCAGTCAACAGCTTGTTCATATCCAAAACTATATCGTGGTTTAATTACACCTGTTTTGTTTATCATTTGAAAATTTCGTAAAATGATATGATCGCCTCGACCATCACTTACTTTCTCATAGTCTTGAATGTAATTTTTTTCTTTGAGTATCTGTAAAATTGTTTGAATTTCCTTATTAATTGGTTTTATAATAAGCTCATCCTTTCCAACAGTTATTGCGTTTTGTATTTTTGAAAGCATAGTTGCTAACGGATCATTTAGTGCCATTTTATTCTCCTAATTATATTTTTTAAACCCAATCTTGGTTGCCATTTCTCGAAACTGTTGTCGACAAACACCTAAATTATATTTGCTGATATGTCCACCAACACGTCCTGTTACTTTACAACGACGTAATGCTCGACCACATGTTCTTTGCTTAGGGGAGCTGTGTTTCAAGTATTTTTTCAGTTTCACGGGTTTGACTCGAAGCTGTTTGAATACTTTTTTGTAATATGATTGTGTCATTTTATTCCTCCTCTATCTCCTCTTGTAAGAGCTCCACACCAAATGTTTCTTGCATGTATGCAATCGCATCATCTTGTGTTATTTTTTGTGCAGTTCCTAATTTTGCAGGTTTATACATTCGTGATTTTACACGGTTTCCTGGTCGAGCAAGTGTTATACAAACTTGCAGTCCAATTATTCCAATCTTTGGATCGTATTCAACACCAGGAATATCAATACATTCGTTAATTCCAAACGAAACATTCCCATTTGTGTCAAAATTATTTTTTCCCAATTTGTTATCTTTGGCAACGAGCAATCGTTTTGCAAGTTCAATAGCATCATTTGAACGCACTGTTACTTTTGTACCAATAGGAAGACCTTTTCTCAAGCTCCATTGCGCAACTCGCAATTGTGTTTTTGTCTTGACAACTTTGCGTTTTGTGATTTGTTCTAATAACTTTACAGACTTTTCTAGTCTATCGTGATCAGTTCCACAACCACAATTGAGTGTGACTTTTTCTATTTTAATTTGTTTCATTACAGACGTCATTTTGTACTCACCGTGATTTCCGGCTGTTTCTCTCCGACAACGAATGCATAGGATTTGAGTGTTTCTATTTTTCTTCCTGCAACATTTACTGTGAGATTTTGACCATCTACTTGTTCAATCGTTCCAACTTCACCAATATGACGGCCACCTATAAACTGAACACATTTCCCTTTTTCAAAGCTTAAGTGTTTGCTTATTTTGCCCTTTTGATCAACTAATAATGTATCTCCAACTTTGTATGCTTTTTCATCACAGAGCATTGTTCTCCCATTTAAAAATCCAAGCTGAACTTTACCACCACGAACAAACACTTTTCGTTCAATTCGTAACGCACGTACATCTTTTTCTTTTGATGGAATTTCGATAATATGCATCTTCCCATCAACACCTAGTGTCATACGATAGGAAGCATCACTATTTGTGAATGTAATTACATCATATAAACCTACAGGATACGCTTTTTCCTTTCGTTTTTTTCCGTCAATTGTCACTGCGCCGCTAATCATAAGTTGTTTTACCTGTTTTGTCGTTTCACAAACTCCTAACATTGATTTGAAAACAAGGGATGAAGGTAAACTTAATTCTAATTGCTTTCCTGCATCAGGTCGTACTATAAATACGCTTGATTTTCTTCTATGAGGCCAAGTTCGTGGCGCTGAAATTCGTTTTAAGTGATTTTTTACCATTTATTTTCCACCTGTTTTCTTACTCATACGTTTTTTCTCATCCTTTAATTCAAGGATTTGCACATTCGATGGGTGAATGGGATATCGTACTGATGAGCCATCCTTTTTTTGTAATTCTGCTTTTTGCACAACGATGCGCGCTTCTTTTACAAAAACTTTGTCTACTTGACCAACATGGCCTTTGAATTGTCCTCGTAATACTTTAACTTTGTCCCCTTTTCGGACACGAAGTGTTGGAATTTTATGCTTTGCGCGCAACTCTTTTGAAAGAGGTGCATGCAAAAATGTACCACGAACATGAAGCGGCGCATTATACACATATTTTCTTTGTTTACGAGGTTGTGAGCTTGATTTCCATGTTTTACTAAATGCTACTTGAACCATTTTATAATACCATATTTGCTACTTTACCAATCGCCGGCCATCGTTCAACCGATTCTTTTGCAATTGGTCCCTTAAAGATTGTTCCTTTCGGGTTTCCTTTTTCATCTTTGAGTACAACAACACTATTATCTTCAAACTTAACACGCATACCATCCACTCGACGATATTCTTTTGCTTGTCTGACAACAACAGCAGGCACAACTTTACTTCGCATATCGGGTTTTCCGCTTACTACAGATACCATAACCATGTCGCCAACGCCAGCCGCAGGAATTCTTCCCTTTACTGTACGCATGCCTTTTACACCGACAATTTGTACTACTTTTGCTCCACTATTATCACAAGTCTGAACTTTCGAACCCACTTGCAAACCTCGTGTTACTGACGCTCTTACTCCTTTCATTTTGACTCCACTATACGAACAATTGTCATACTTTTTGTTTTACTAATTGGTCGACAACCAATAAATTCAACAACATCGCCAACTTTTGCTGCAATAACTGCAGGGTTGTGTACTTTGAAACGTGATATTTTTTTCTGATATCGTTTATATTTGGCAACAAATACTTGGCGCGGTACTTCTACAATAGCTGAAAGCTGTGCAGATGCGCTGACAACTGTTCCTTTCATAATATTTCCTCGAACTTTCAAGGAACTATGAAATGGACAGTGTTTGTCCGGTGTTGCATCCGATTTTGGTGCCTGAATGTTATATCCTATTGTTTTTGATTCCATGGTTACTATCCCTTTATGATTATTGACTGTGCATCAAACCCGATGACAACGAGTGCATCTTTTATTTTTGCCACGTGATCACCTTGCAATTCTATCATATTTGATTTGAATGTGCCACCACATGCAAATTTTGCCTTGAGTTTTTTTGCTATGTCTTTGATATCGATGTCTTTGCCATCAATACCTTCAATGACTGTGTATGGTTTTCCGAATTTCTTTTTTATTTTTGAAACCGTTATTTGTTGATCTTGTTTAGCGATCATATCGCCAACATTAAGCTCTTTTGGTAAACCGAACTTGTCTAAAAGTTCATCATCCATTACGACGTACCTCACGAATTTTTAATTCAGTTAATATTTTTGCAATTGATTTTCGCACATTCCGAATTTGTGCGGAATTTTTTGGTGCACTGCCTGTTGCAACTTGTGCACGTAATTTAATTAATTCAAGGCGCAAGTCCTTTTGTTTTTTTTCTAATTCTTCAAGCTGCAAATCTTTTAAATCTTTAAATTTCATTGTGTATCTCCTTTCTCTTGCGTTTTCTGCTCAGGTTTGGCAGAATCAGTCGAGTCTTTGGATGTTTCTTCTTTGACAGCGGTTTTTGTAGTTACTTTAGCGGTTTTTTTGGTTGTTTTCTTCGTTGTTTTAGCCGCTTTCTTGGTTGCTTTTTTCGTTGCTGTTTTTTTTGACGCAGGTTTTTTTTCTGTTTTTTTCTCGTCTTTATCCAATGCTTCACTTACACTTTCCTGCGCTTGTTTTTCAAGTTGCTGAGCTTCTTTTTTTGCAACTTGAACATCTGCAGGTTCTTGTGTTTGTGCATCTTCAATCAAAATTTGAATTTTATCAGGTAAGACCAATGTTTTTGGCATAACACGAACTTGAATTCCAACAACACCCGTTTTTAATTTTGCCTGTGTGTACGCAATATCAACGCCAGTTGTTGCAAGGTCGCCGCATTTTTTCAAATATCCCATGTAAAATCGCCATGTTCGCGCACGAGATGAAGGAAGTTTTCCTGAAATTAAAATTTCAATACCTGCTGCCCCATTTCGAATTGCTGCTTCCATCGCACTATATCCAATTCCTTTAAATCGTTGTGATCCATATCGCTCCATTTGATAAGCAATATTTTCTGCAATTAATTGCGAATTCGTATAAATATCTTTGACTTCCGTTATTTCAATTTGAGGATTTTCAAGCTTAAACTTTGTTTTCAACACTTTTGTTAGCTTTTTGATATTTGCACCCTTCGAACCAACAATAAGACCTGGTCTTGAAGCATGAATGATGATTTTCTCACCAAGTGGTGTCTTTTGCATCTGTGTCTTTGAGTGACCTACACGACTGAGTGTCTGACGAATATAATCTTCTACTAAAAACTCCTGCATTTTTTCATCAACAATTTTTCGTTCAATCATGTTTTTTCCCCTCACTTACGACAATCTCAATATGCGTGTTTTTTGCCGTTCGTCCTCGAAACCGGCCTGGTCGAGGATTTTGCGGACCCTTTTGTATAACAATATTGAATATGTATAATGACTCTTCATTTAGCGATTTATCTTTCGCGTTGGAGACAACTAATTCAAGTGCCTTAAGCATCGATTGTGCTGCTTTAATGGGAAAACGACCAGGACCTACTCGACCTTTTTTATGACCGACGTCACCATTAAATCGTCTGTATGCAACAGGCTGCTTAGCATCAATGACATTTTGCAAATAAACTCGTGCTTTTGCAACGGGTTTTTTACGAATTGCATTTGCAATTTCAATAGATTGTTTTACTGAAATTGATTGCGAGAGCACGACTGCTCGAGCCATTGCGTCCGTCATATTTTGCGTACTGTATTTATATGTCATAATTATCTACCTATTTTTTGGACTGGTTTGCAGTTCCCCTGCTCGCACCTACTCCCGCTGAACCATGTGTTACACGCTTTCGCGTAAAAACATATTCGCCAAGTCGATGTCCAATCATTTCAGGACGTATTTCTACATCATCAAATGTTGAGCCCTTGTGCACCTTTACAATTTTTCCAACCATATTTGGAAGGATAACTGCATCCCGACAATGTGTTTTCACTGTCTTTTTTGATTGTAATTTCTGGTACAATATTTTTTCCTCGGCCGTAAAACCCCGAGAAAGTTTTCTTCGAACGCTCGAAGGTAAAAGTACTAATAAATCACTGTCGGAGAGCTGTTGTAACTCCTCGAGTGTTTTTCCACGATATTTGAATATTTTTTTTGCCATCTGCATTCACCTATTTCTTTGTTCGACCTGTTCGTCTTGCCGCCACCATACCAACTTTTCTTCCAGCAGGTGCATGTCTGGAAACAGGCATTGCTTTTGATTTACGAAGTGTACGTTTATTACCATACGGGTGATCAACCGCATTCATCGCTGAAGCAGAAACTTTTGGATATAAATGGTTTCGCGCTCGCATCTTAAAGTGCATAATACCTGCCTTCAAGAGTGGTTTTTCAACACGACCACCGCCAGCCAAAATTCCAACTCCTGCCCGACAGGATTCATTGAAAACTTTTTGTTTTTTTGACGGGAGTCGTACAACAACACCTGCTTCTGTTTTTGAAATAATACGAGCAAATGTTCCTGAAGCACGAACAAATTTTCCGCCATCTCCTGGTTGCCCTTCAATATTATAAACTAAAGTTCCTTCCGGAATATCTTTTAATGTGACTATGTTTCCCGGCTTTGCATCTTGCGATCCTGCACTCACAACATCACCAACTTGCAAACCTTCATGTGCAAGTAATAAGGCTAATTCGCCCGTATCAAACTCAACACGCGCTAATGGTGTTGTGTGCGCTGCGCAGTGGATTAAATCAACTACAATTCCTTGCGTTGAATCTTGTGATAATGCAGGATGTTTTGCTTCCCCTTTGAAATTAAAACTATGAGCGCGATACCTCATCGAGCCGCTTCCACGTCTTTGTGTTATAATTCGTTTACCCATCGTGTATACCTATAAGAGTCCTAAACTTGTCGCAACATCAATTGCAGGCGTCTCACTTGCAAATGCAACATATGCGCGCTTATTTCCATCGCGAGTTATCATTGTTCGAACCGCCGAGACTTTCGCCGAAAACATCGACTCTAATTCAGCTCTGACTTCTTTTTTTGTTGCTTTTCTTTGCACAACAAAAATCAATGTATTTTCACTTTCCATTAAACGAAGTGATTTTTCATTTGATAAAGGATATAATATTACTGCCATTTTACATGTATAGCTTTTGCTCCGCTAATTTTTTCATTGCAGATTCCGTGAAAAGTGTAATCCTTCCTGGAGCACTGCCCGGCGCTAAAATTGACGCGTTTAAGTTGGTAACTGTTGCGATTTGCACACCCGGTATATTTCTTGCCGCAAGTTTTGCTTGGCATGAATCCGAAACAACTAAAAGAGGACCGACTTTTGTCTTATATCGTCGACCACGCATTGTTCCTTTCCCTGCACGAACTTTACGAATAGATGATCTTGTCAGCTCATCAACAAAACCAAGTGCTTTGAACGCTTCAACAACATCTTTTGTTTTTGCTAATGACTCCATGTCATCTGAAACAACAAACGGATATGTTTGTGGTAGTTTATGTCCACGCTGTGCGACTAAATCTTTATTCAGTGTTGCAGCAAGTGCACACCGAATTGCTTTTTGTCGCTCTGCATCGTTAATACTAATTGTGAGAATTTTATCGGATTTTGGAGGATGCGCCTGTCGGCCACCCACTGTTCCTGGAGCAAATGCACCAACCCAGTACATCTGCGAACCATTTCGAGAGAGTGTTTTTCGAGGAACACGAGAAATTCCCTTTCCATAAGCACCTTTATACTTTCGTCGGCGTCTTGATAACTTTGTACTATGCTGTTTTCCAGCAAGCTCAAACGCACCATATGGTTGACGAGAATTTAACTGTATTGCACGAACCGCGCGCGAAATTAAATCTTGACGAACTGGTTCTTGAAATTGTGCAGGCACTTGAATTGAACCCGTCTTTTCATTTTTTGTATTGTAAATATCAAGTTTCATTTTAATTTTGAGCCGCCGTAGTAATTGCATCAATTGCAGGCGCGTCCCCTCCTAATTTTTTGCTTGGTCGTGAAGCAGGTGTTAAAAGAACAAGCCGTTTTTTTGGACCAGCCACTGAACCAGAAACAAGAATATATGTCGTTTTTACAACACCATATCGAACAATACCGCCTTGCGGATTGACTTTTGAAACATCATCGCCAATAAATAATAATTTTTTATTGTGTTCTGTTCGTAAGTGATACCCTGTTTGACCAGCGTAGGCAATTCTATACATTACATGACCTTGTGCTTTCCAACCACCAAGTGAACCGGGACCACGTCGTGTTTTTTCAGACTTTTGTTGTCGAAGAGAAACACCAAATCGTTTTACAGGACCTTGATAACCTTTCCCTTTTGTTACTGCATGAACATCCAATAAATCTCCAGGCGCATACACATCTGAAACCGCAATAGATTTACCTAATTGTTCTTTTGCATACGCAATTTGCTGCTCAATCGAGCCTTGAATTGGTAACTCAAAGATATCTGCAACTTTTTTTGCAAATCCAGTCGCTTTTGGTTGTGTTGCAACAATGAGTCGAACGAACGAAAGTGAATCCTGGGATGGTTCTTTTGTCTCAGCCGTTTTTTTTGCTTCACCAAGTCGTTTTTTCACTTCAACTGGAAGCTTTTTTGCATTTTGCTGATAGACTGTTTTAAACCCATCTTGTGTTTGAGAATAGTATCGAAAACCAATAACAGAAATTGGCGGACACTCAAGAATTGTTACGGGGACCGAAAGTGCTTGACCCTTCGTTAACGATGTTTTTCGATTGTCAGTATATTGAACTTGCGTCATGCCCGCTTTATATGCTGCAAAACCGACTACGCCGTCCTTTGCAGTTTGAGCAAAAAACCGCACTCGCGGAGTTTCCTTTTTAGCTCGAACTCGAGGCCAATATTGCATACTTCCATGTCTTGGATTTCCTGTTTTTGCCATAGTATCATCACATTATTGACATAATAACCTAAAAATTACCCCAGATCTGATTACAATTTGAATCAGCCTATTGATGAGTTACGGTTGGGAACCGCCCCTTTTCAGGCTTTTTGTCCTATTCATACAACATAATTTGTACGAGTATACGGGTGGAACACCGACCCCTTTATAAAAGTTGTGGGAAGACGCACAGGTTTGAAAAATAAGAAAGAAGAGCACCTTGCAGCAAAATCAGAAAATTTGGTGATTCTTGCAACCAAATTTTTGCAAGATACTCAAAGCGGGACTCTTGAGCCAAATCTGCGTGCTCTTTTTTGAAAAACAATTTTCCATATAAAACTCAGAAAATGAATATATCCAGAAGAGAATACTCTCTTAATCAGCCATCTCTTTATCGACAGGAAGCCCGTCGACTTCAATTGTTTCTGTATTTCTTCGAATTTCTCGCAGAGCCTTTGCTGCAGACTCAAAGTCTTGTGTGACGCGCGCAGTGTGCAAACTTTTGAGCGCATCTCTTAGATCAGATATTCCAAATTCACTTAAAGAAACAAATGCATAATGCAGATCTGTTAACCTATCACGAGTAATTTTTAATGTGCAAAGATCATAATGAAGCGAATCGTACATCGCAGACTGTTCATAATTTCCCCCTCGCCTAACCCAATCATCACCCAATCTTTGTAAAATAGAACTGGATTCTTGCAATGAATTGCCTGCACGCGCACGTTCTAAAATAAACCTACTTAATGTCTTTTTTCCTGGGAAAGAAGAACTACTAGCAAAAGAACTTCTACGCGTATTTAAGTCATCTAGGATACTCAACGAATGTTGCGCCCTATAAATAAATTTATCAACATCCCTTAATAAATACTCGCCAGCTCGTAAATAAAATTGAGAATCTACTAAAGGCGCCCTCCCATAATTACTCCGAAGAATATGGCCCATTAGTGTTGGAACGTTAGGACCATCACCTAATAAACCAGTTGTTGTGTTATACCCCACACTATTTTGAGGAAAAAGTACTTTAAATAACCGCTCATCTCTTCGAATCTCTTCGCGTATAGTTTCTAGATTAATATTCGCCACTAAATTGTAAGAAAATAATATATTTTTAAATATGTGTATTTTGAAGGATATAAATTCTCTTTTGAAAATCTTTCAATAAATCAAGCAAAGAGTTCTTAAGCCAGAAACTTATTTGTATCAATATGCAAGCACAAGAACGACTCCTTACATATGGCGCGCAATCACTCACAAATGCCGAGCTTATTGCACTCATTGTTCGCACAGGATATAAAGACACGCCGGTAAGAAAAGTATCGCAGCTGATTGAAAAATTATTACAAACACAGCATCAAACCATCACTATTGCACAGCTTCGTCAAATTCCCGGCATCGGAGTGGTGAAAGCCTGCAAAATTCTCGCATTATTAGAATTTCAAAAACGCCAGACATTGCCTGCAATAACAGGTGATTTTTCCAGTGCAAAAAAGATTTTTTTGTATTTTCAACAGTATTTTTTACATAAAAAACAAGAGGAATTCATCGTTGTCTATTTAACAAATAAACTCAAAAGTATTGCAATTGAAACTGTGTTTAAAGGCACGCTTAATTCTGTTAATATTCACCCGAGAGAAATTTATGTTCGCGCAATAAAGCATCAAGCATACGCCATCATCGTCGTTCACAATCATCCTTCCGGCGACCCCCTCCCATCTGAAGAAGATATTCAAATGACAAAAACACTCATACGGGTTGGAGAACTTGTCGGCATTCCGCTTCTTGATCACGTCATTATTGGGCACGCTTCTTTTTGGAATTATGAGCAGACTCTTGATAGTGCATAAAACGCGCTTTTGCATACGCTACAGGATTTTTTACTTTTTGTGAGAGTGTATCTGATACATCACCAACAATGTCTTTATACACAGAATTATCAAAATTTGGCGGAAGGAGTTTTCTATCTTTTAAATAGCGAACTTGTCCAAGCAAATATTGCTCACGAAGAGGTTGGGGATGTTTTTCATTCCATTCTCGTAAGCGAACAACAATTTCATCATAAGAATACCCGACCGATTGCAAAAAATAAGCCAAAATGAACACCGCACGCTTTTTTCCGTCTTGCAAGGGTTGGAGCATTGCTTGAATTTGCGGAGGAAAACAATGTTCTGGAATTTTTTCTAACAATTCAGATTGTTCTTGCGCACGTTTTTGTTGGCGCTCTTTTTCTTGTTGCTGCAAATACGAGTCTTTGACAATTTGTTTATGTTGCGCATCCAGTGCATCAATGAGTAAACGCATCGCTTGGTCTGTTTGAACATCTCTATTTAAAAACGAAAATCGAGATGTTGCTTGTGTTTTTACATCTGCAATTGTTCGATCAAACTGTAAGACTTTTTTTGGGTTTATTGGTAAGGAAACAAGTCCACTTTTTTCATTTAAACTATAGACTTGTCGATACAAATGCCTAGAAGTTAATAATATGGTATCAATTTCAACAATCTCAAAAGGATTGAGTTGTTTGTCCGCAGGTACTTCAAAATCAAAAAGTTGTGCAATATATTCAACGAGTGCTGTTTTTTCAAAGGAAGTTTGTTTTTGATAAAATTCTAATATGTCTTCACGCAAACGTTTTTCTATGAGCGTTTGCAATAATAGCGCAATTGCTCGCGGGGCTTGTGGAAATAATAGCCTGGTTTCTTGATCTCCAACTGTTTTTGGAAATGCCTCAAAAGGAATTGCAATATGAAATCCCTTGTTTCCTGAGAATTTACAGCTCACACTTTGCACATCGTATAGATAGAGCGCTTGGATGATGAGATGCGCCGCTAATTTGGAAATCTCAAACTCATCGCAATCAATATCGAGAATTAAATCCCACCCTTTTCGCATTTGAGAGAGTTCTTGTTTTGAAAGATGCGTGCTGATTCTTAAAGGATCATCCCAGAGCTCTTCAGATGCATGAAATGATGTGACACCTGCTTTTACTTGAGATATAATGTCGTCTTTATAGACAATTACATCAGGTCGTTTCGCATACCCTTTGCCACCAAAAGAGCCAACGACTTCTTTATGTTGAGAATTTTCCACTATTGCCTGCAATACTTCTTTTCGAGAATAATGCTTTTGTACTAGTTCCTTATCGAGCTCTTTATAGGTTGCCACAAGAAAAGAAAAGTGGTATTTGAATAAAAAACTATTGTTTCTTGTTTTATACACCTATATGATAAAATAAAAGTTGCTCTTTTTTTTCTACTCCTGAAGTTGATACACATAGCGAAAGCTTTTCGAATATAATAACTCGCCACAGGATAATTCAAAATCAGTATATGCATAGTTAGCATTACTAGTATTACAGTACAGTAATTGTTCTCTTGCGGCACTCGACCTGTGTTGATCAAAATATACTGTTGCAATTGGCTTGTGTCCGGAAATCGGGTACACTCCCACTCCTTGATAGGGAGCAGTGAGCACTGTGCCTGACGGATAATTTTCAAGCTGTTTTAAATTATGATAATCAATCTGATCTATAAAAGCGTCCCTATCCTGCATTAAAGAAGGTTGTAAAAATGCAAGGATAAGAATGATAGGAATAATCCATGCTTGAGATTTTTGTAAAGAGTGTAAACCCACGATTGCTAAAAATAATAAAGAAACGCAAAAATAAAAAAACACTCGCTGATATGGAACGAGGGGGGAAAACGAAAACAAATGGAAAAACGCTATCCAAATTGCAAGAAATAATGAAATAAAGAGTATTCCAAAACGACCTGATTTAATTATGTAGAAAATCCCCGGAATAACTAATATCAAAACCAACCAATGAAGAAGTTCCCAAGGCATATTTACAAGCTCAACAACACCCCAGCCTTTTTTAAAGAGTAATGAAGAGAATGTTCTCTCGACAACATAGAGAATTGATAGTCCTCCAATTACTAACATTGTCGGCATGCTTACATGAACATATTTTTTTTCTTTTATGAGTGAGTACACTAACATTGGTAAAAAAATCATTGCACTGAGTGGATACATGGCTCCTGAAATTATATATACTACCCAAAAATACAAAGCAGTTTTTTTCTTTTTGTAAAGCCACAAGTACCAAAAGAGAAGATAGAAAAATACTAAACTCAGTGTTGCACCCAACGGAACTAAAAAATCCTTGCCCAGTAAATTAAAAGATGAACCAAATAAGGAAAATAATGCAACTGAACCGACCGCCGTTTTTGTAGTAAATAGGTGTTTTACAAGAATATAAAGGGCAGCACTTGAGAAAAGTGCAAAAACTGCAGGCAAATACACGCTGAGAGGAACCGCATGATAAAAAAACCACAAGGGTAACAGTAGTATATGAAACCCAATACGATAACTGTTTACATTTAAACTAAAATGGCCATCAAAGAGCTTTCGTGATTCTTCTAAATGATGCCACTCATCCACATGAATCGGTAAATATAATGGATCGCGAGCAAAGAGTGTGGTAAGAAACACAGTGATAAAACCCACAACTAATAAAACATGCCAGAATATATTCTCTTTTTTGTTCTTATTTTTTGTTTTCATGTATTATTGCTCGAATCTGTTTTGTGAAATGACGACTGTCAAACTTGCTTGCTTGTTGTTTGCACACTTTTGGGTTGCAAGGTTTGAAATGCTCAATTGCTCTTATAAGTTTTTTTACAGTAATAGCATCAACGAGATATCCTGTTTTTTTATCGATAATACTCTCTTTGTATCTCCCCTCATTTGGTGCGATGACTGTTTTACCATGTGCCATTGCTTCAACGACAGTCATGCCAAAATCTTCATCTTTTGCAGTAGTAATAAATCCTTTGCAATTTGCGTAGAGTTTTTGTAAATCTTTCTCACTCACCCAACTTTTAATTTGGACATTTGCGGGTTTTGATTGTTGAATTTTATTTGCATATGTTTGAAAATGCTTTGCGTTTTCATAACTTCCCACAATAAAAAGCTCCTCGTTTGGCAATTTTTCAAACGCTTTTAGTTGTAATTCTACACGTTTATGTGTGATTAATCTATTCACCGAGAGCCAGTATGATTGAGTATTTTCATTTTTTGCTTGCGAGTGGATTTTTTGAATAGGTGGATAAACAACTCGGGCATCTCGACACAAATACTTCAGTACTCTTTTTTTTGTGTTTTTCGAATTACAAAGAATTGTTTGTACTTTTTGAGAATAACCACGAACCAGAAATCTCATAAAAGTCGCCCAAAGACTAAACAAGGATTGTTTTCCAAAGGGGACAATATTTTTTTTGGTAAACTCATACAAATCAAAAAGCTCGCGCATTGGGGAGTGTACATACCAAATATCCACAGGAATAGTTTTTGCTGCAGATATTGCCCAATCACCTGCAACAATATATGTATCATATTTTGGAAATGAAAAGAATCGAAATCGCATCATTGCGGCTTGTTGTCGGTATGGCGGATTTACGGGGATTTTTCCTATTGAGAAAATATTGTTTGTAGGAAAGCCCATCGTTTTTATAATTTTTTTATTTACATTTGTTGTATAAATATCTGCTTTCAACTCTTTTGCAAGTATCAAAACAACTTTTTCTGCCCCGCCTATCACATCCATCGACGTATGAAGTATTGCGATTTTCATTTATCTAAAAGAATATTTTGAACTTCCTTAATTGTTTTTACCATTTTGTGAAGAGTTTTTTTCACTACAATGTCATCCATTTCTTTCCCATAGTAAATAAGAGAATTTCTTTTATATCTAAAATCATCAAATAATTGAAATAGGCTAACATCCTTTAAAACGTCTCTTATGTAGTATCCTATACATATATGATTTTCAACTTTAAACCCGTCAAGAAGTAGTTTTGCATGTAATAATTCAATTAGCGAGCTATAATATCCTTCAAATACATAATTTAAAAACCTCTCATCCTTATTTGTCTCTAAGAAACTGATTCTATTACTCGCTGTTTTTTCTAAATTC
>JBLKOU010000061.1:0-3730 GCA_047603125.1 Candidatus Woesearchaeota archaeon
TAAAACTATCTGAAAATGATTTTTATTGAAAGTTTCGCGGGTATAATGCCCCGGACTTCAGTCCGCAAACTCTCAATTCAAAAGTTCGCAATTACTAGAGAAGTGAAATACCTCGCTCTTTTAGGGCGGGAATACCTAGAAAGTTTTCTAGGTTTGAAAAATTTGTGTTTTTCAATTAGCTTCGAGCAGCGAACTTTTGCTATTCAGCTCTCATTCTATGAAAGTAAGACTGATCAATAATGAGTTGCAAGCGCTTTGAGATAGGTTGTCGTGGCAATATTCCTAATACTGCGTAACTAAATTTTTTCAAATCTTTAGTGTACAAAGCTTTTCGCACATCTTCTTGCTGCTTTGGAGTGCCGAGAAGAACTAATTCTGCTCGAAATTTTTGTTTGGGTTGGCTTGAAGCACAGACTGTTTGCGCAATTTCTTCTAAACGCTCACACAGTGTTTCGTCAAATGCTGTAACTGTTGTAGTAAAGTCATAATAAGACCTCCCGTGAACTTCGACCTCGTATACTAAATCATTTAAGAACGCATCATACACATATGCTTTGGGCTTTATTTCATGTATCCAATTTTTAATAGTGGGTGAGAGTGCTACTAATCCGATTCGTGTTGTGTTTGGAATTTTATACATTGTTCTCAAGCGCTCATTGTCATTAGTCTTCCATTAAGCCATCAATTCCGTATTGCCTGTGAAACAGTGATTGATTGACTGCTTTTTTTAAGCGAGGAGGCAATTCAGGAGCTCTCGGGTCAATAACATATGTAGACATGGAGTAAAAAAGTGTGCTAGAACAGTCTCCGTATCGCCGTTGAATTTCTCGTACTAACATTTGCACTGGTTTTTTATGTTGATATTCTGATACTAATGCAAGTTCAACTTTAGTCTCGTGTTGAAAACCTGGGTTTCTCATTTTTTTTCCTACTGACGTTAACTGGTTGCGTAACATTTTCACATTATCATAAGATTTCAAAAATTCTTCGGGAGCTTTGTGTAGACTATCCAGTGCATCCTCAATAAATACTTCGTATGGCCAAGCTCGAGGTTCTACTTGCGCTAAATAATCCATGACTGAATCTTGTAAAGCGACAAGCCCGACGCGAGTTGTTTGTTGTGCGTTTTGGCGATATGTTTCAGCATTATTTTCGTGTGAATGCTTTGTCTTACCTTTATTCACAAATTCTTCAAAAGGCGGGAAATCATCTATCATCACTGTTGAGGGAATACTAACTTACTTAAAAAGATTACTCTTGCTTTTTCTCACCATCTCAATGGCTTTGAGGTGATGGATACTAAAATTTTTAGACGTGATTTTGGAGAGCTCCATCCATTTGCACTGTCGAATTTCTTTTCGAAAAATATAGCGTTTATCGTGCTTTGCCAAATCAGTCACAAAAAAGAATCGCTTTAGACTATTCTCAAATTGTTTTGTATCGCGAGCATACACCTGACATTCATATTCGATAAGCTTTTTACCAATTGAAGCAATAGTAAACCCCGTCTCCTCGCGCAATTCACGAAGCAATCCGCTTTTATACGTTTCCCCTTTTTCTTGATGACCACCGGGCAATTCAAAACGCTTACACCAAGTTGATTGAACGACAAGAATGCGAGAACCGTCTAAAATGATTGCGTGATTGCAAATGGTGCGATGGATTGTATGTCCCGTTGGGTCATAGGAATTTTGATCCCTGTCAAGATACGTTAGAGTAATTTTAATTCACCTACAATTCTATCAATTGCATCATCATCATCAGGTCCTATACTTGCGCAAGTAACAGTTCCCGGTTCTACCACTGTGTGGCCTGCATCTGTAATAACTGCTGTTGTTAATCCCTGATCTTTTGCAAGCTGTATATATTTATAGAGTTCTTTTTGATCGGAAACTTTGATAACAATTTTCACCTGTCCGGCATGGCGCCATTCTCGCGTATTATCAGACTTTAATGCTCCTTCGACTGCAGCATGAGCAACTTGTGCTGCAAGCTTTCCCTTAGGCAATTGCAAATCAGTGCGAACGAGAATGACTTGCTTCATTTTCGTCGCTTCATTGAATTTGGCAAGTCAATAACATACTTACCCTCCTCGAGTCTATAGACGAGTGGGTGTTTTTTATTGAATAATGCAACCAAATCTAATTCAAACTTACCGGGCTTGAGAACTTTTACCGATTCAATGTCAAGAATAACGGGGATGGTTTTATCAATTTCATCTCCGATAATATCGTAAATATCTTTTTCAATTTTTTCACGATCTTTAGAAGTGAGATTTTTATGAACCTTATCATGTTTGAGCCGGTCAATTTGATCGCGTCTGACATAGTAGAAAAGCTTAGCACCACAGCTACACCCAGTCAGGATGTGCTGATCGCCATCCTCATACATTTTTCCGCAGCGTACGCATTGATGTGGCATATTATTTTTTCACAGTATATAATTGAATTTTGTTAGGGTCTTGCTTAATTTCACGAACAATCGTTGCAGGACCGATAATTGTCATTCCGTGGCTATCTCCAAGGAGCATGCTTGCTAGATGTTTTCGAATTTTTGCACCAAATGAATCACCAACATTTGAGGGATTGATTGTTGCAAGCTCAATTCCTTTGAATTTTCGATTGATTTGCTCCATTGTTTTTCGAATGAGAGCGGCCTCTTCTACTTTTTTGAGCCGTCCTTCTAAGAGTGCAATCTTATCATCTTTTGCAATATTGAGCAAATATTCAATTCTTTGTTCCTCACTCAACGAAGAAATTTCATTGTATGGAACATATTGGAGGACGATGTCTTTCATTTTACAAGTTCAAACAAAGCTTCATAGAGCTGGTCAACATTTTTACCATGTTTTGCGGAAATTCCGACAACTTTGTATTGGGGAAATGCAGCTTCAATGCGTTTGACATCTGATTTTTTCAAATCAACCTTGTTTGCACCAATGAGCACAGGAATGTCTCTTGCAGCTAAATTTCCAATAATTGTGATATTTACTTGTGTATAGGGGTCAGTTGTTGAATCAAGAACAACGATGACTGCATCCATATCATCAAGCCATTTAATAGAGTCAATAACACCCTTTGTCGCTTCTTTTGAGCGAACCTTTGCTTCTTTTTCTTTAAGACCAAAGCGCAAAAATTCTTCATAATCGATTTTTGTTGCAATACCCGGTGTATCTACTAAGTTAAATGCAATTTCCCGACCCTTTGATTTGATAACAATCTCTTCTTTAATTTGAATTTCACGCGTTTCATGCGCCATATGAGAAACTGAACCCATCTCTTCGCCCAACCAATCCATACAAATTCGATTCGCAAGCGTCGTTTTACCCCCATTGGGTGGTCCGTATAATCCTAATTTTATCTTTTTTTTCTTCTTAAATCCTGAGAAGAACCTGTCTAGCAATGAATTAAATAGTTTTAGCATACTATGTGAGGCTGATTGCAACTTTATAAATGTTATTGTTTGATATAGTATCTCCGAATAGACGTACCTAAACTGTACAAGCACTTATGCCTTGAAGCGAAATCACAAAATTAGCCGACTGTCTGCAGGCTAATTTTGGCGTATATCTCACCGGGAAGGTTGAAAGTAACGTCTTCAACCTTGAAGACTTTAGTCTGAAAAGCTGGGATGAAATCTTCGCATAAGTGCAAAAGAAGAGAGAATCTTCTGCTCTGCATCGCTTATTGGAGCACCAAACAACGGCTTTGATTTCTTCCATTTTTCTAAT
>JBLKOU010000010.1:0-26627 GCA_047603125.1 Candidatus Woesearchaeota archaeon
CTATAAATTCTTTTGTAGATTCAACAGATCCTTTAGCAGGCAATGCGCAAATTGATTTGGCGTATGAAGATCCGCGTTTGACATTTGGAAAAGATTTAGACATAGATTATTCGTATGATTGGCAATCTTGGGCAATTTATGAAAATTTTCGTGAATGGATGGAAACGGGCGCAGGCAATTTAAGTGGGGAGTTTGAGCAATTGTTTCAGAGAAAACCTTGTCAAGCGTTGACAAGCAATTGTGGTTGTACGGGTTATGATGTTCATATTACACCCGAACAAGAGTTACAGGAAATGAGAATAAATCGCCAAGATGTTGAAGGTGTGATTGAGCAAGCAGTTGAGAGGTTGCAAGATCAATTTGAAGATTGGAGAAATATAGAGTGTTCATATACAATTCAAACTGGCGGACTTGAATTAAAAAATCAACTGAATGCATCTTGGATTGGGGTTGATCCTGGACCGGAATCTCCTCATGAAAAAACGTGGTTATTGAATCGGTTGGATTCGGACGATACACAATATTATACTTATTCATTAATAAATACCATCGATGATTTCGATGGGGGTTCATGTAGACCTGCAGATTACCGTTCAAATGACGCGAGATATGAGGGTGCAATTTCCTTTGATTCATTTTATATTCCTGAAAATTTGGATGAAGATTTAGAGTGGACTGAAATTGGACTTGAAACGGTGAAAACAACTTTTGACAATTTTTGTCAAAGCTTTGAAGGGGACGTCGTAATGGAGCAGCTTTCAATGGATAGACAAATTCATGTTGAATTTTCTGTTCAATGTGTTGATACTGAGCAATTTGTTACGACAGAAAATGGTCTTGAGCCAGTTGGTGGTTCAATCTCGCTAATATATGCTATGGCTGAAATTTGTGAAAATCCCGATTATCATAATCATAGGGCTGATGGAAGAATTGAAATGCCAACTTGCGTCGATGGAGCTGAAGCAGAGCCTTTAGAATGTCTATTAGAATGTCCCGCCTGTCAAGAATGTGTATTTCGAGATGATGTTGATTTTGAAGTATTGCCAAGAGAAGATGAAGATGGCGTTTGGAGAGTTTATAGAGTTAATGAAGATGGTTCAACGACACTTTTGAACCCTGAAGATGCTTACACTTGTTCAAATCAAGAAGAAGTTGATATGTGTTTGAGATACGAATTTGATCCTGTGAGTGGAGAACAAGTCTTAGTCTCAGATCCTTTAGATTATTCTTGTGGAACTTGTGTTGAAGGCTCAGATGGTTTGAATGCCTGTCAACCGGTAGAAAAAGCAGAAAACCGCTGTAAAGATTACATGGCTGTAGAAGGAAAAAGCTGTCTTGTTTGTGATGGAATACATATGGCTGCGCACGAAGCGTGTATACCTGGAGATAACGGTGTAGCTTTGGAGCTTGGTTTGATGTGTTCTGGAACTTTTACAGATGGCGATGAATTTGTTAGCGGTCCAGGTTTTTGTGGTTTTTGTAATTTTGATGGAACATGTAGTGATGAATCTGAAATTTCAGTACAAGAAGCTTTTGAAATAATTAATGAACGGCGAGTGAATGAAGGTGTAGTGAAACTTTCTGAAGAAACAATTTTTTCAAATGTTTGTGATCAGTGTCAAACTTGTGAGCTTCAAAACGTTTCAATTCCGGGAATAGTCACCTGTGTGGCGGATCCCGAACAAAATTATCGGGAAATAGTAAATGATAATGAGGGTAATTCTGTTCAGTGTCGAATGTGCTATAATGGTACGATTGCTATGTCTTTTCCAAATGCAACTCGATATGGTTGTTCGCTTTGTGACGTTTGTACAAATGAAGGAGTTTGTGGATATGTTCCGGGCTATTCAGAAAATGTTTCGAATGTTCGCGCATGCGGTGCTTGTGAAGTGTGTGGTCCCTCATCTGATGGCATAGGAACGGCTTGTCTTCCAAATTATGAGGTAAATAATAATACTTGTGACGGCCAAGGTCTTTGCAGGTGGTGCCAGGATGGTCAATGTGTAGTACGAGAAGAAAATATTGGCGAAATTTGTGCAAGTAGTGGTCAGGAAGGTGATGGTGTGACAGTTTGTGAAAGAGTCTGCTCTGACGATGGCCAATGTAAAGATGGAAGTGCTACTCGGGGTGAAACTTGTATTCCTCGACAACAATTGATTAATTCAGGAAATACTTGTTTTGTTGAACACTATACCGTATGTACTGCGCAAGGAACGTGTACTTTTGGAATACCTGATGGGGCGAGATGCTGTTCTTCAGAAGTTTATGCGTTGGCGGGTCAGCAATGTTGTAAGCGACCAGATGGGACGTTTTATGCAAGTGCGGATTGTGCAGTTCAGGACACCAGCTAACGCTAAACATTTTTAAATTTAAACATCTTTTTTTATCTTTATGACATATATTTTAGCAGTTGCCAGTGCAAAAGGTGGTGTTGGAAAAACAACAACGGCCATAAATCTGACAAGTGCGCTCATTGAATTTGGCAGGCATGCGATTTTAGTTGATGGTTGTTTACAAAAACCAAATATTGGATTATACTTAGGCATTCAAACACAAAAAACTATGCATTCTGCACTACGGGGAGTACATTCTGTTTCTGAGTCCATTGTCAGACATGCAAGTGGTATTCCTGTTATTATAGGAAAGCTCAATTCAAAACAAAGTTTTACTAAAACTCATGTGTCTGAGGCATTAACAGAACTGTTGACAAAAACAGAACTTGTTATTGTAGATACGCCTCCGACACTTGAACCATCGACACAGGATGTTTTGTATTCGTGTGATGGTGTACTTTTAATTACGAGTCAAGATATTTTATCAGTAACAGACACGCTAAAGACTGCCCAATTTGCTCGTGCACATGGAAAACAAATATTAGGTGTTGTTGTGACACACACCTATAAACAAGATACAGATATAACGCTTCAAAGCATTGCTGCAACATTGGATACACAAGTTGTGGCTGAAATACCGTATGATAGAAAACTTCATGATTCACTTAAAAAACGTCATCCTATACTATATATTGATGATGGTGCACCTTCAGCAATTGCATACAAAAAATTGGCTGCAAATCTTATCGGACAAACATATGAACCTAGTATCTCAAAAAAGAATTTCTTACAATTTATTTTGCAACACTTTTATCGAAAATAAGTCTCACCAATTTTTTCTAAGTGGCGCTTTGCTTGTTTATAATACTCGGTAATAGAGTCAATAGTAATTTCATGTGTTTCCCCTGTTGGAAAAACAGCTTTCATTGTTACATGGCGTCGAAATTCTCGCTCACTTGTGTATTGTGCATTATTGAATTGGCGCATGAGTATGTAAAAATCAACAGTATCGAGTAGAATATCGTCATCAGCATAAATTTTTCGAATGAGATTGAGTTTTGCACCCGGTGCAGTTGGGAGTTCATAGATTTTTCGTTCTTTTTCTGCTCGTCGAAGAAATTCATCCCAAATAAAATCAAATGTTGATATAAGTCGTGCGATAATATTTCGTATAACATCAACTGTTCGTGTATACTTGAGACTGACATAGATAAGGTGATCAACTCTGCGAAGCTCATATTGAGCTTGCTCATATGCATCCGCATCCTCAGGTAAATGTTCAGACATCATGGTGAATAATTTGCTCCATTTTTTTTAATACTTGCTTTGCATCCAAAATAAATTCTCGAATACGCGGCGCATTAATTTTTTCAACTCCGTATTCTGTGTCGCACATGATATATTGATTATCGCGTGTGAACTCGACCGGTGCTTGTTTGTGAAATGTGATGAGTTGTTGTAATTTATCTATAAATGTGACATCTTTTTTTGGAATTTTATGCATAGGGACAATTTTGAGCTGAAACATATTAAATTTTGATTCAAATGTTGTGTGAAACGGAGGTATGGTGCGCTTTTTTCTTTCAAAGTGCAGTATTGCACCTACAGTATTTGTCATGCATAAAAATAAATGATCTAAACAGGTAAGCAAAATTTTTGGTTCGTTGATAGCAGGATAGGTGACAGTGAGCATGTGCTCACATGCTTTTATATAATAATGGGCCTTTTCCAGGCATTCTTGATATTTCTCCATAAATTACCTCTCAGCTAACGTGAGAATTGCTTGAGCAAGATCCCCATTTGCGTCTTGGATTGCTTGAATAGCATCGTCTCGACTAACATTTGCTTGCTCCATAACTGTTTGTATATCATCATTTGTGATTTTAATAACTTGCTCTTCTTGAATTGGTGTTCCGACAATCTGGTATGTATCTTGCCCACTCATAGTCATCTTAGAAACTTGTGGATTTTCAAATATGAGCGTTCCTTGAGACGTTTCCATAATAATTTTTGAAACCTCAAGTTCGTCCTGAGAGATGCCCATACTGCGCATCATTTTCTGTACTTGTTTTGAATTTAGATTGGGCATCATTTTTGACACTATTGCATGAGATGGCTAATCCCAAAAATTTGATTTCCAAATAAATGTAAGAGAGCAACAAGTAAAATAACAAGCAACAAAAATACAATAATATGTGTTGGCTGAAGTTTGATTAAACTCTTATCATCAACATTATACCGAGTCAGACCCCCCATTCCTGAAGGCATTTGGATGTTGTTATTTTTTGCCATTTATGTAGGGAAGTGTTTCCCATTTAAATAGTTTTATATGAATATCGGTGTGATTTTCCCATTGAGAATTCGCCTTTTTTGTGAGGTGTGCAAAAACCCTTCTCTTGAGAGTGGGATGCCTAAAAAATCAGTCAGTTTTCAGGATTTGAAAAACAATATGTTTTTCATTTAAAAGCAAACGACGAATTCTAAATATAATGCGGCGATTTTTGAACAGTGGTTCATTTTGCAAAATTCTGATTATACACCTAGGCATTATAATTTGTAATTGTTGTTAACTAAATCAGCGTGCTCTTTTTAATTGCGTATTCGTTTGACGCCATCAATAAAAACAAGAATACTCAGCGCTACTGCAAGCAGGAAAAAAGGTATTGCCACATAAAAAGACAGGACTGTTTCTCGAAATAAAAGCAAAATTGTTGCGCTGACAAGCAATGCTCCAAATAAAATGCCGTATGTGAGTTTGATAACCATTGTTTCGAGTTTTTCAATCATTTCTTTGATAGTTTGGTAATGAATCTGTTCAACCTGCTGTGCGTTTTTTTCTGTTTTCATATGTGTGTCCTTTTTTGGAATTTGAATGTGTAAATCTTTTTGTACGAGCGCATCATAGAGAGATTTTGCAATATTTTGGTGGGTTTGACGTTCTGCTTGATCTAAAAATCGCGCAAATTCTCGTAAATCGTCATTTTTTGCATGTGTGAAGACGAGTTGTGTGAAAAAAGTTATGGGGGCATTCTCTGGATCAGTGTCTTGAAAAAACCGCGAAATTTGCGATTCTATCTTTGTCGCTTGAGTATGGCTTAAATGCTGACCTTGACAGAGTAACTGAAGGAGGTGGTGCGGGTGCTTGAGAAGATATGCAAGAATAACTTCTTCAATATAGGAAATGTGTGTCGTTTTTGTTACTTGGTGCACTATGGGTATCTGTTGATTTTGATGACGTTGCCAGTACATATGTGTTGGAATAATCCTGTGTTTGAAGCATTGATGGAAGATATCTGTTAAAATTGGCGTCTTTTTTTTAGACGATGAGAGTGTATAGGTGATAGCATGTCGTTTTGCTTTTTTTGTGTCAAATTTGACAGTGTCTGTGTAGAGTTTTTGAATAATTCCTACTTGGCGCGTGAGTAGTTTTGGTAGTGCAAGTAAAAAGTCGTGCACGAGTTTTGTAAGGCGAATATGGGACAGTGATTGATAAGAGTCCAATAAATGTGCAAAATCAATAAGAAATTGCGCGTGAACATCTAGTTCGTGCATCAAATCGGGTCGTGGAATGATAATATAGCGTGTTTGATTCTTGTCCCGTACTTGGTATGTTGCCGTGTACATGTCATTTTGGAGCAATGTTGCTTTTTTTCCTTTAATGCTTGTATATCGAAATGTTGGAATAGTATCAAAGTTTTTGACTTTTGAGGGTGTTTGTTTACGAATATACTCTTCATCTTCTTGTATAAAGATTCCTTGCTCGCTCAAGTAGTATAATACAGCCTCGTACAGTGGACCCATTTGTTGGGAAACGCGAACGAGACGGTATGAGAGTGGCTTTTGTCGATTAAATAAAAGTGAGATTTTCTCTTTAAATGATGGAATTTCTACTAAACCAATTCTGGTCAACTCTTTTGCAAAACCCTCGTCGATAAGAATGTCGCTAAATTTTTGATGAATATGTTTCATAAAACCCCCTTTTGAGTATTTTGAGGATTGCAAATTTATAAATGTTCAGTATCTAAAAAGACCACTTATGAGTAGTAACCTTTAAATATGGCTTCGTATTTCCCTTTTTTATGGAAACACACGGTGTATCGTTTATTGTATTTGTATTTGCGCTCATATCACAAGTATTATTCTTTTCTTATGCGATGAGTGATTCGGTTGATCTTATTGGTAATCAATCGCAAGAAGCAGTACAGTGCGCACTTGCAGCACAGTCCATTGAACGATGCTCGCCAGGTTTTTTTGATACGTATGAGAATCTTGATAAAACACGTGATGAATATTTAGCTTTCTTAGAAACAACGGAGAAGTCTCTTCAGTCTGTTTTAGATTCGGTAGAGTAGGTCTTACTTGCAAGCGTATTACTCTGCCAATTTAGTTGATGCCAAAACAAGTCGCGTTTTTGAGGATATATTTCTAGTATGGTCTCTAATTTTTCAACAATATCGTCACAAAATTCGTGAAAGTCTCTTTTTGTTACAAGGTTTTGCCAATAATCACGTCTTTTTGCGCGAACCTTACTAGATTCACTTAGAAAAAATTGGCTTTTATGCATATCTCCGGGAACAAAGCGAAAGTCAAGAAAACGAGGATAATCAAATTGAAGATGTTGATCAGTGTGAACACTTAAGACAATTTCATTTTTACCAACGTGTAAATTTCTTCGTGACATGTGCCCTGTTTGAAATTCAGTAAGTGGGCAAAATAAGATATTTAGGCGTGTTGTTGGCCAAGCATGTGATGTTCCAAAATACTGTGATTGTTTAATTCTTTCGCGCAAATATTCTCGACAATATCTTCGTGCTTGCTGATACATGCGTCTGAGATTTTATTTGGATTTATAAAAATATGGCTGCTATATGTTCTATTTTTTTCAAAGTCTAGACCAACGATTTCCAGTTTTCTTTGTAGTATTGATACTTTTTTGCAAATTCTTCTTTTGGAGTTATTGCAACATCTAAGGAGAGAAGTTTTTCTTTGAGTTTTGCAAACTCTTGCTCTTTTGTCTCTTCTGTGCACATTTTTTCAAGCTCGATGACATACCCGTACCCTCGAGTAAAATCCAAACACACAGTGCAATCATCCCATGCAAATTCAAAACGCTTGCGAAACCACTTTATTTCCACCGAATAACCTAAAGAGATAAATAATCTTTCCAATGACTCAAATTGGTTTGTATCACATTTAATTTCTATTTCTTCTCTATGATCGTCATGGATTTTTCCTTTTTTCATCCAAATTTTTGAGAAAAAATCATTTTTTTGAATTCGTAAATCTTGCTCGCCATCAAAATAAAATGTTTCTTGATTATCTTCTTTGACAAGTGTTGCATTTTTGGTAAAAAAATCAAGTAATTGTTCATACTTTTCTTTTGAAAGAAAACTTCGAATTTCTGCTTCGATATTCATAGTGGTGCAAAGAAAAGCAATGTTATAAATGTTATGTTTGAAAGCAATTTTTTAAATTTGTTCCAATGTTTCGTGATGCTATTACGGCGTTCTTGTGACAGTTGTCATTTTGCGAAATTTTCGCTGCATAAATCGCTCAATTTCTGATTATGCGCCAAGGTAATAGTATCACATACCTGTATTTTAAGCTGTTGTGTTTGATTTCATAATCACTCATAAAAACCCTTAAAAAGGGAAACACCCTAAATCATGTTATGAGCGTTTTTCATTCCTATGACATTCGAGGACTATATCCTGAGCAAATAACACCAAGCTTTGCCTACAAGCTTGCATGTGCGTATGCTGACCAATATTTACCAAAAACAATGGTAGTCGCCCATGACACAAGAAATGGAACAAAACAAATAACACAATCACTCGTTGATGGTTTTATAGATTCGGGTGTAAAAGTAACAACAATTGGACTTGCAACAACGCCGCAATTTTATTTTGCAATCAATCACTTTAACACAGATGGTGGTATTATCGTTACTGCTTCTCATAATCCAAAAGAATATTTAGGCTTTAAGATTTGTAAAGAAAAAGCTATTCCAATAGGCTACGATACAGGGTTAGATAAATTAGAAAAACGCATGCAAACTATGGCATTTCCACGAACACCAGAAGTAAAAGGAGAGCTGCATACAAAAAGTGTGCATAAAGAATATTTAGATTTTCTTCTTCCATTTGCAAGCTCCATTCAACCAATAAAAGCTGCGTTTGACCCAGGAAATGGGACAATTGGAGTCGTTCTTCCATACTTACTTGAGAATATTGAAATGGATTCGCAGATTATTCATGAAAAACCAAATGGTAATTTTCCTAATCGCTCACCAAATCCGTTTGAGCCAGAAGCGCTTAAAAAAATTCAAGCATACGTGCACGAACAAAATGCTCAAATTGGCTTTGCATATGACGGAGATGGAGATAGAGTGGTAGTTTTAGATGAGCACGGAGATGTTATTCCGCCTTCGGCAACATTTTTGATGATTTGCGGTTCACTCATTGATTCTCAAATAGCACAAGAAGAATTATTTTTACATGATTTACGAATGAGCGCATTTGTTCCAGAATGGTTAAAGTCAAAAGGATTTTCTACAGATGTGACGCGTGTTGGTCACACACACATAAAGACGGCGATGCGAAAAACAAATGCAATTTGTGCTGGTGAGCAATCGGGTCATTATTATTTTCGGGATGCTTTTTATACGGACAATGCGCTGCTTGCAACAATTCATATTTTACGCTATGTCAGTGTACGCCATCAACCAGTAAGCCAGTTAGTGGAGGAGTTAATTCGATACGAGAGTAGTGGTGAGGTGAATCTTCGTGTCAATGATACAAAAAGAGCAATTTCTGTTGTTGAGGATTCCTTTGTTCAAGCAAAAAAAGTGTTAAAATTGGATGGGATTTCCTTGTATTTTGATGATCATTGGTTTAATGTTCGCGCATCAAATACTGAGCCATTGCTGCGTATAAATGTTGAGGCAGACGATGAGCAGATTCTCGAGAAAACGCTTCACCAGCTCAAAGATTTACTCCATGATTGTTAAGGAATTAATCTTATAAGATGGAACATACAACAATATCCTAGTTTTAAAAAACATGCTCTTTTACACAGCTATTCGGCCTTATTTTCAAGAAAAACACCGCAATCTTTTTAAGTATAAATGACGTATACATACGTATGACTGCTACAACAATGATTCGGATAAGCACCCAAACAAGAGAAAAGCTTAAAGAAATGGGCAGAATGGGAGAAACATACGACGATGTTATTTCTCGACTGCACGAGAAAGTCTTTAACAAAAAGGCAGAAAAAGAGATGATGGACTTATCTGATTGTATTTTAGTTGAGGATATGCAGTGGTAATTGTAGCTATCACTCAAGACCTAGATAAAGAGCTAAAAAAACGTCTTGATAAAAATACATACTATAAAATTAAAGATCTTTTTATGTCTTTGAAAAAAGACCCTTACAAAGGAGACGTTTTACATGTGCTTGGAAATGTGATTCTCAAAGAAATTAAATTCAAGACATTTCGATTTTATTTTCTTACTTCAAACAATTTAATTAAATTTGTTGCATGCAATAATTTAGAAAAAGAGCTTATTAAATTCATTCGCATGTCAAAAAAGAATGACCAACAACATGTCATTAATGACATCTTAAACAAGTTAAAAAAAGACAAAGACCATTTTTGATGATGGGTGAATATGCTGCCAATATGAAAATCTTACAAAAAGCAAGCTCGCCCGATATTCATAAACTTTTATAAATAAACACGATACTTACCTCATTATGGCATTTAATCCTTGGGAAGTTTCAGGAGCGGTTGATTATGATAAGCTTGTAAAACAGTTTGGAATTAAACCATTAAAAAAACTCCCGGCTATTTTTGAAAAAAATATTTTATTTTCGCGAAAAAAAATATTTGCGCACAGAGATTTTGAAAAAATAGCTCAGGCAATTGAGCAAAAAAAACCGTTTTGTGTTATGACTGGGCTTATGCCAACGGGAAAATTTCATATTGGTCATATGATTCTTGCGCAACAATTTATTTTTTATCAATCCTTGGGTGCAAAAATATATATTGCGATCGCAGACATTGAAGCGTATCATGCACGATCACAAAGTTTGGAGACGAGTCGAAAAATTGCAATTGAGGAATATGTCAAAAATTATATCGCGCTTGGATTAAAAAAAGAAAATCTTGTGCTTTACTTTCAAAGTGAACGCAGTGATAACGCATTCGTATCTAATTCATATTACAGACTGCAAAATCTTCTGGCAAGACATGCAACTTTTAATGAATTTCAAGCAGTATATGGAGAAATTAGTCCAGGGAAAATGATTAGTGCATTACTTCAGGCAGCTGATATGCTTCATCCAAGTCTTGATGAGTTTGAAGGAGCAATTCCTATTCTTATTCCGGTTGGCATTGATCAAGATCCACATATTCGCCTTGCAAGAGACATTGCAAAAAGAATAAAGGAAAAAAAAGTGGGACAACTCAGCTCAACATACCATTTATTCGTTCCAGGGCTTGATGGGGGAAAAATGAGCTCGTCAGTTGAAAGTTCTTATATTGGTTTAACAGATGACCCTGTAACTATTAAAAAGAAAGTCAATAAATATGCATTTTCTGGCGGCAGAGCAACCTTGGAAGAGCATAGAAAACTCGGTGGCAATCCTGATATTGATGTGAGTTATCAATGGCTGACGTTTTTTGAGCAAGATGATGCACTCTTGGATCAAATCGCCAAAAAATATCGCAGTGGTGAGTTATTAAGTGGCGAGTTAAAAGCAATTATTATAGAAAAGTTACAAGCAATCATTGGTGACGTGCAAAAAAAGCGAGCAAAAATAACACAAAAAGATATTGAGCAATATTTTTCATAAAAATCACAAAAATTCTTTCGCAGACTATTTAAATGAGCAAGTGTTTACTAGTTTCATGGATGAAATCGTGAGCACAGGAAGCATATTTGATCAATTGCTAAACGGTGGCTTTGAAAAGGAAGTAATTACGACTATTTATGGACCTGCGGGCTCGGGAAAGACAAATGTCGCACTCTTGACACTTTGTCACATCATAAAAAACGGCGGAAAGGTCATATATGTGGATACGGAAGGTTCATTTTCTGCATCTCGGGCAGAACAAATTCTGCCTGACTTTCAAAAATATGCAAAAAACGTTGTTTTTTTACGACCTTTTACATTTGAAGATCAAAAAAAATCATTTCTACTCCTAAAAGAAAAAATAGAAGAAAACCCGAAACAGTACACGGTTGTGATTATTGATTCCATTGCAATGTTATATCGCTTAGAAGTTGGAAAAACATTGGACGTTTCTTTTGTAAATAAAGAGCTTGCAATACAATTGGGTATTTTAACAGAAATTGCGAGAAAGCATAATGTTCCGTCGCTTATAACAAATCAAGTATATTCTGATTTTGAAAATCGTGACATGGTGAAAATGGTTGGTGGGGATTTACTCAAATACACATCAAAATGTTTGATTGAACTCAAAAAAGCAAAAAGTAATCTTCGCATAGCACGTTTGATTAAACATCGAAGTTTACCGGAAGGCAAAGAGCTTGTTTTCAAAATCATTGATTCGGGAATTGAGCAAGCGCAAATACCAAAACTCCCACAAAAAATTGATTCGGATGAGTTTGTATGAAAAAAGACAAAAAGCGTGCCAGAGAAACCATTTGTGAATTATTTGAAAGTGCACAAATTGTTGCAAGCGTAGATTTACTTCGTGCACATCAATTTATTAAAGATGCAAGAAAACTCGGTCAAAAACATCTCATTCGCCTGACAAGTCAACAAAAGCGTCAATATTGTCATAAATGTTATGCATATCTTCATCCGGCTATAAACGCACGCGTTCGTGTACGTGATGGTATTTTAGAATCAGAATGTCTCAATTGCGGTCATTGCAATCGATTTGTTGTAAAAGGATGATGTTTTACTCTGGGATTTGAGTATCAGATAAATCAGTGGTCTAACGACAGTTGTCTTTTTTGAAAAATCGGAGCTGCATTTTTTCGGATTCTCATCCTCAATTTCAAAAGAGGCTTTTAAACAATTGTCCTGGTTTTAGATTTAACACCAAGAAGTATGTTTTTATCATATCACAGGCTATCCATACAAATAATTTTTAAATAAAAACGTTTCTTAAAGATTTATGGAGAGAAAGACGCTCATTGTTATTGGTATTTTTGGTGGCCTTTTTCTTTTGGTAAGCTTTGTTTTTTCTGGTCTTCTTGTTTTTTATTTGATGTTTGGTTATTTAGAACATAATGCTCATATTATCTTTATTGAAGATTATTTGAACGAACCATTTCAATATCAACTTCAACCCATGCAAGGAATTTATTATGAACAATCTTTAGTTGAAATATATCCGATTGGTCAAGTGAGTGCAGATTTACAAAATATGTGTCAAATGATTATGGCAACATATGCAATACCTTGTCGCATACGACCACCTATTATAGATACCTTTGACTCACAAATTGATAGCGATGTATTATTTACTCGTGGCTTTGCAAAACAATCCGGGTCTCATCAGGCGCATTTTATTGTCTACGTAACTGAGAAAAATATTTATTCGCAAACAGTGAGACCACGTAATTCGTATAGCTTTGTCAATTATCATTATGAGTACACTCCACAAAGAATTGATGGGGTGTTTGTAGTATCACCTTATCTTTTCAATCAAGCAATACCAAGATATCCAATAGCGAATCATCAAGAAATAATAGTTGAAAGAGCATTAATTACACAGACATTAACATCTCTGGGTCGTGCAATCTTTCAAAATGTTCGAGAACGAGATCCTCAATGTATTTCCGCGACAGTAAACTCTCTTTCTGATGTTTTACAAAAAACAGGAAGACTCTGCCAGCAAGAATCTGAACATTTAACTCAATGGCAGAGCCAACTGGGTGAGCCAAGAAATATTTCGTCACATCAAATGCAAGAGCTTGAACGAATTAAGCGCCTGTATTATTTTGAGTGAGTGAATGATGTTGCTTTCTGAAAATTTATAAACTCCTTTTTATGTTTTTTTATTGATGTCTATTTCAATAGCAGTAGCATTTTTTGGAGGTTTAGCGACATTTTTAAGTCCCTGTGTTTTACCACTCCTCCCTTCCTTTTTTGCATATTTGGCTGGCGGTGTTCAAATAAGTCGTATGCGATATTTTCTTAATAGCGTCTTTTTTGTTTTGGGGTTGAGCTTAGTATTTGCGTTTATAGGGATACTTTTTCAACTCGTTTTTGCTCGTACGAGTTTTATTATTGAGCTATGGCTTTCTCGTATCGGGGGAATTTTTATTATGCTTTTTGCGCTTCATATTCTTGGTGCTCTTCCTTTATCGTTTTTGAATCGCGAGTATAAAGTTTCTTCTATGCAATTTTCTTCCACCTATATTACGTCATTTTTGTTTGGGGCAGTGTTTGCTCTTGGCTGGACTCCTTGTTTTAGTGCAATTCTGGGAGGAATTTTAACATTAGCTATTGTTGAGCCGACAAGTGGTTTTTTTCTCTTATTTGCCTATGCTCTTGGTTTAGGAATACCGTTTTTACTTGTAGGCATTTTTTCAACGGAGTTATTGTTGTTTTTAAAAAAGCATAAACAATTTTTCTGGTATTTTCAAAAAATCTTTGCAGTCGTTCTTCTTGGAATTGGTTTTTTAGCAGCAACGCAATCCATGAGTTTGATTGCAGACTTTACTCTTGCACTATGGTATATTGGAAGGTAATTTTTCAAAAAAATTGAAAAATTTTCAAAAAAAGTTACAAAGACCTTTTGAATCAGAAACCACTCTTTCTATTTGGTGAACAACATGGGTTTATCAGATAAAAAGGAAGAACAACTAAAAAAAATGCCAACGCTCGAGTTTGTTACTCGTAAAAGTAAGGATGGACGTTTTATCATCCATAAAACAATTGTGACTGATATTAAGCCAATTTCATATTATGAAAAAGTCTTAAACGGTCAAGAAGAACAAGTTGAAGAAGAAGTCGCAGCTTGACTTCTTTTTTCTTTTTCTCTTTCCAAAACATTTTAGAATAGATACGTCTGAGAATATGTATGGTTGATACAAATACTCTCAGAGGGCCACTTCTTATTACCTATCCTGATTCGTTATTGATACAAAAGAAAAAGCCACTTGCATCTTTATCTCAATTTCTTGAAAAAACGAAATTTTCTAGTATTCATCTACTGCCTTTTCAACCATATAGGTGTGATGATGGATTTGGAATAACTGATTATTTGAGAGTTCGCCCAGAACTAGGGACTTGGAAGAATATAGAAGCTATTGGAAAAAAGCGAATTGTTGTTGCAGATCTCATTCTCAATCATTGTAGTTTACCAAATAAACAATTTAGAGATGAGCATTTACTTTCTTTTACTAAAAAACCTTCAACAACCCATGTTTTTCGTCCGAGAAAGACACCACTTTTTGTCAAGAAAAATAACAAATTTTATTGGACAACATTTAGCAGTCAACAATTCGATCTTAATTGGAAACATCCTCACGTTTTTACGAAATTTCAACATATACTCGATGAGTTTGCACAGCATTCGATAAAGGGGTTTCGTCTTGATGCTGTTGGTTTTACGTATAAAGATTTACGAACAAACTGCTTTTGTACAAAACAAAGTCAAAAAATAGCGTATGCCTTTACACAATATGCTCAAAAAACCCATGGTGCGTCCGTTATAGGAGAAGTGAATGGGACACGTGAACAAATAGAATCGTTTTTACCTCATTGTTCCTTCATATATGACTTTGAATTTACAAGTTATCTCACATATAGTTTCTTTTATCAAGAGAGTACTTGGTTATATAAAAAAACATATTCTTCTCGATATTTGTATCCTGCTTCAACTCACGATGGTATTCCACTTATTCCCTTGTTTCAAAATAATTTAGGTGAGAGGTTTGTTCGAGATGTACAAAAAAAAGGTTTTTATGTTTCTTTTATGAATAAAAAAAAGCCATACGAATTAAATACAACACTTGTGAGTTTATTAGGAAAAAAAGCGACAAAAGCAGCACATGCGCTGGCCTTTTTTCTTCCTGGCGTGGGTGCGACCTTTATTGGAAATTTTTTATTACAAAAAAATAAACCTGGATTTGGCCGCGCAATTCACAGAAAGAAATTAACGTCGTACAAAGTCGATTCGGACATGAATACAATAGTCAGTGAATCCCAAAATATTTCTGGTTCTTTGAAATTAATTTTTGTCAATAAAAAACTCTTTGTTGCAAAGAGGGGAAAATATATTTGCATAATTAATTTGAGCGATCATCCTGTTTCTTATGATGTTTTTGGGTTTGATGTATTATCTAAACGACATATCCGTCGCTTACATGTTCAAGCACATGAATATTTGTGGCTAGTTAAAATTCGGTTTAAGAACTGACCCTGAAATTTGTGCTTTATTTCCATTCTGTGTAAACTGCGATATGTAGTTATAAATACACGCACGAGACGATTTGTATGCTTTTGCCCATTCTATTTGCATGTTTAGAGGTTTATTTGATTCAAAAACAGGTCTGCCCTTTAATTCTGTTTGCAGTAATGTTGAATTAAAATTTAAAAATCCTGCTTCTTGAAGAGTAGAGAATAAAATACTTGAAAACCCAACTTCGTAAATAAGAGACTGTTTTGTCCACGGGCTCTGCTGTCCATCATATGGCAATGAAACTTCGGGACTTTCTATCTTTCCTCTGATAGTTTGATGTATCCCTGGAAAAAAAGGAAGTTCTTCCTCAGATTCAAATTCTACAACTCCTCCATCACTGGAATCATCATCAGTATTACCAAATGTAGTATCTTCATCAGCTTTTGTTTGAATGAATGGTTCAAATTCATACGCGGGCGCGAGTGTTTTTCCAAAAATCGTATTCACTGCTTGGTCTTGTCTAAATGAAACTGAATACTCGATAAGATCCATATCTTCGATAAACGGTGTTGTGCGAAGTTCAGCAGTAACGAGGGTTCGTGTATTATACGCAACAGCCAGTCGTTTTTTAGCTGCTTGCATATATCCGACACTCTTTGGAAATGGTACTTTTCCTATATTTGCTATTTCGCACGCGACAGAGAGTGCATCTTCACTTGCACGGTAAACTTCAACAAGCATTTGAGAACGTGTTGCGTCCATTAATTCGTGCATTGCAAACAGTTCAGGTGAAAAAGAAGTGGTGAACTTGACGCGAACATGTCGGCAATCATTCTCATTTTCTCGATATAAGACCTTTGCTTGGTCGCTTAGATGTGTTGGTTCCCATCGATCAAGGAGATGCTCAAGTGTGCATACGATTGTCATCATTTTTTTAATAGGCCTCGTATATTTAAATCTTACTTTTTTTGCTACTCGAAAGTGAGATTTAAAGAAAAGAAGAAATGTTTAAAAGGAAAAGGCCGTAATTTTACTATATGCACGATATTGTCATAGGAAGGGATGAAGCGGATCGGAAAAAGTATGCAAATCGCGGTACTATTCTTGTAGGAAAGCATTATGTTCAGATGGGACAAACAACATCACTTTCAAACAATATTTATCTGGATATCGCGCGTGCACATGCAATGTTTGTTTGCGGAAAAAGAGGTGGGGGAAAGTGTCTGACGGGAGATACTTTAATAACGCTTGGAGACTCAACTCAAAAGACAATAGAACAGTTATTTAATGAATATACGAGTGATGGGATTGCAGTTTCAAAAGATTATTATAAATTATCTCAAAAAATCACAGTCTTGTCATTTAATATTTCTCAGCAAAAAATCGAAAAAAAATCTGTTACACATATGTTTCGCAGAAAAGTAAAAGAAAAATTAGTCAAATGGACTTATATAATAAATGAAAAACCGATTACTTTAATTACGACTAAGGATCATAAAATTCTCACTATTCTAAACGATTTCAAGCAGAGTTTGAGATTTAATTTCGAATGGGATTCGTATCTTTCTCAAAAAAATTTACATTACTTTGTAAGTCATAATAAAAATAAGATTGACCCCGTCAAAATTGAATCTTATCAAGAAATTGATTTTGAGGGCTATGTTTACGATTTAACAGTACCAGAAAATCATAATTTTGTGGCAAATGATATCATTGTTCATAATTCTTACACTCTTGGCGTCATTGCAGAAGGTCTCTCTGATATTGAGCCAGAAATTGCACAAAACCTTTCTATTATTCTCATTGACACGATGGGTATTTATTGGACAATGAAATATCCAAATAAGCAAGATGAAGATCTACTCAAACAATGGAGCTTGGAAGCTAAAGGACTTGATGTGAAAATTTATACGCCGATTGGCTATTATCAAAAATATAAGGATGAGGGAATACCAACTGATTATCCATTTTCCATTCGACCCAGCGAACTGACTTCGCTTGACTGGTGTATGACATTTAACACAGATTCTAATTCTGAACAGGGAGTTTTAATTTCTCGAGTTATTTATGAGTTGCAAGAAAAACAGCAAAATTATAGCATTCAAACAATTATTGATGCCGTTACTACCGATACGGATGCAAGTGACATAGCAAAACAGGCTGTTATTAATTTATTCAAAAATGCAAATACATGGGGGTTGTTTTCGGATACGGCAACACCCTTATCTCAGCTTGCCCAAGGAGGTCAGGTGAGCGTACTGGATGTTTCTTGTTATGCAACACAGCAAGGTGGTTGGACAATTAAGCAATTGGCTGTTGGCATTGTCGCGCAAAAACTCTTTATTCAGAGAATGCTTGAGCGAAAAGATGAGGAATTTAAAGAAGTGCACAATATTATGAATTATTTTAGTGAGGATGATTCCTCAAAAAAACAACAATATCCTCTCGTGTGGCTTGTGATTGATGAAGCTCATGAATTTTTACCCAATGATAAAACAGTTGCGTCTTCTGATCCTCTCATTACCATTTTACGTGAAGGTCGCCAACCAGGTATTTCAGTAATTCTTGCAACACAGCAACCTGGAAAAATTCATACGGATGTTTTAACACAGTCCGATACTGTTCTTTCTCACAGAATAACTGCAAAACTTGATACGGATGCTTTGGGTACGCTCATGCAGTCTTATATGCGTACGGGTCTTGTGCAGGCTCTTGACACTCTACCTCGCGTGAAAGGAGCGGGCATTATTTTTGATGACACGAATGAGAAAATGTTTCCTATGCGCATTCGTCCTCGCTTTACATGGCATGGTGGTTCTTCTCCTTCAGCAGTTCCAAAAACTAAGAAGTATTTTGAGTAGTGACAATTGAGCGGCAATTCTCGTAATTTTTGATTTTTAAGAGAACATTTATATACTTGTGGACACATTATAACCACATGTTAAAGGATTTAACCACTTTGGAATTGTTTTTCATAGACCCGATGAGAGTGTATTCTGCCAGGGAATTAGCAAAAAATGCAAATATGAGTCACATAACAATTGCTAAGCAAATACAAAAATATGATTTTATTAAAAGAGAAAAAAATGGACCGTACTTAGGATTTAAGGCAAAGATTGTTCCGGAATTTCTTCGCATGCGATTTTTTTATAATTACCAGAAAATTTTCAAATCAGGCTTGATAGATTTTTTAAATTCTCATTTTGATTACCCTACTATGATTTTATTTGGATCATATGCAAAGGCGGAGAATGTTCGAAATAGTGATATAGATATTTGCATAATTTCTCAGGTTGAGAATGAACCGAATTTAAAAAAATTTGAAACAAAATTAGGGTTGCCAATTCAATTATTTATAAAATCAAAATCGAAATTACACGACCTGAAAAAAGATAATCCACATCTTTTGAATAGTATTTGTAATGGCATTGTTCTTCAAGGAGAGCTAGAGGTTTTTGGATGAATTTTGCATACATGCAACAAGAGGGTTTTATTCGAATTGTAACTCCAAATATGGCTAGAGCAAAGAGTTTGGAAATTGCATCTGAAGAAACATTAGAAACGGTTTTATTGATTCCTTTAACAAAAACAAGTTCTAAAACAATTGTTCGAGATTTATATGAAGCACTGAGACAAATGATTGAATCAAAAGGATATGCCAAAGGATTCAAATTTGAAAATCATGAGAGTCTCAAGTATTTTTTGCAGGAAAAACTGCAATTAAAAGAACTAGCGCTTTACTTTGATACATTACGAAAAATAAGAAATGGAATCAATTATTATGGTGATAAAGTCAACCTTGAAACCGCCAGAGATGCTTTAACATTAGTTCCAAAATATATTTCTCAATTAAAAGACATTTCTTAAGGTATTATTTTATTTCAATATTATCGAAATTATACGAAACTCACTTCAAAAACAAATATCCAACAAAAAAGAACACAACTACAAAACCGGAAGAAAGGATAATCCAGTTGATGGAAATTTCCGAGGGCATAGAAAAAAATGCAAAAAACGGTGAGAGTAAACCTCGCTCTGTTCGTAAAAATGGAACGACAAGTGCCACAATAGCAGTGGTTAAAAAACTGGTGATAATAATTTCTTTTTTCATGGAACACGCTTTAATTGCCAATCCAAAAGTGTCTGTTTTTCTTCTGGTTTGGGTTCTTCTTGAGTGACTTCTGGTTTAGGTGCTATTGTTTCTTTTTTTGGCTCACTAAATACCAACGCACTTTTTATCTGACTTGCAATATCTTTTACTTGCGCAGGATCTCCTTGTTGTACTTCCCAATTAAATGAGAGCCCATCATTTTCTTTTCTTCCAACAATGTCAATTTGTGTGAGCGATTGAAGTAAAATATTTGTTCCTTGATAACCACTATCAAAAAATAGTTTTGCAATCATATGTGCAAAATTCATTGCATGGGTGAAAGCAGCTTCTGACTCTTCTTTGATTGCAATTTGTATATGGGCATCATTATATGCTTTTTTTGCAGCAGTAATAGTTATAATTTCATCTTCTAAAATCATGAGTATGCCTCCTTAAGTTTTTTTGCAAGTGATTCTATATCAACGCCTTCAAAGAGTTGTTGTAAATGTTTATCTTCTTTTACCAGATTTGCAAATTTTTGTGGTTCATTCATGAGCGCATTTCGTAACTGCTCATTACTTTCTAATAATTGCGCAAGCTGCTTTTTTGTATCGGGCGCAGGCTGTGCTGGCTTTTCAGGTGCTTTTTTCAAATATTGTTGACAAGTCGCCTGAATTTTTTGTATAACTTGCGAGTTAGGCTCAATGGATTCAGTTGGTTCTGGGAATGCATGTTCGGGAAGTAAATGCATAACAGCGTGTGGCATTTGTTGGCCTGCTACCCCTCCCCCAGCAATGAGTCCTTTCACGGTATTTGTTACAACGACTTTTTGTTGTGCTTTTGAGAGCCAGAATATGACTCTTGAGAGCTCAGCAAGACACTCAGGTTTTGCTTGCTGCCAGACAATCATGTGCTCCTTTGGTAAAACCAGCATATGGCCTTTCGTATGTGGATTAATGTCGGCAATAACGAGTATATGCTCGCTTTCGTAGACCTTTTGGGAAGGTATTTCTCCATTGATAATTTTACAAAAAATACATTGTTGGGCAGGGTCGCTCATGGTGCATATAAAAGAGGCTCTCTTTAAGTATCTTGTGGAAACATTTATATATTCTAAAGGGTCATTTGTGTACGGGGTATGGTAAATAAACTAACATTTTTAGGAACTGCAGGAGATTATCTTGTTCTCTCAAAACAAACACGATATAGTGGAGGGATTGCAATTGAGTGTGATGATTTGTCATTGATATTGAATCCCGGTCCTGGAAGCCTTGTTTTAGCAAAGCAAATGGGAGTACAATTGCGGGATTTTGATGCCATTCTTGCAACGGATACGACATTTTTGCATAGTCATGATGTGGGTGCAGTCGCAAGTGCGCTTACTCACGGTGGGTTAGATTCTCGCGGCGTTGTAGTCACATATAAAGAACCACCTCAGTTAAGCGAATCGTTGAAAAATAATTTGGAAAGACTCATCGTTTTACCCGATCAAGGACATGTTGCATTAAATGATGTTGATATTCGATTAACTACAACGGGTAAACCACATTTGAGCGGGGTGTTTATTCGTGCACCAAAGTTTCATGTTTCATTTGTTGGAGATACGGCATTTTCAAAAAGTATTGCTAAGCAACATCAATCAACAGAAATTTTGCTTTTATCTGTAACAATTGTCGAGCCCGATGGAATTTCTTGCTCGGTTGATGATGCAATTTCATATATCCAAGCAATTAAACCAAAGGTTGCTGTTCTTTGTGAATATGGACAAAAAGTTCTCAATCAAGATTTATTAGAGCTTGTTCGTTTCATACAAAAGGAAACAAAGGTTCATACCATTGCTGCAAAAGATGGTCTCGTACTTAATCCCGTTGAACACGCTGCAACAGTACGTCAGCAAAAATTGCATCTTGGTGAATAATAAATGAATCAATTAGAAGAGTACATTTTACAAAATCTCTCTCGCGGATATGATGCGAGGATGATTTCTCAGACATTACTCTCTTCAGGATATACACAGGATCAAATTAATCAGGCATTTCAGACCGTTTATCAGATGCAAAATCAAGGGTTTGCTGATCAGTCAGGCGGTGGGACACAAAAAAAACCCGTTTCATTACTACTTGTTGTTATTGTAATAGTAGCAATACTGTTTGTTGCAACACTGGCTTCTCTTATTTTATTCTCGTCATCAAATGGTGATCAGCCTCCGCGAGGAGATGATAGACCTATTATCGATCCTCGGCCAAGCGAGCCGACAACATCCCCTTCACAACCAAATCAAAGGCAACCTGATCCGGGTAATGATTCTAATTCGCAACCAAGTCAACCGACACCGCCCGAACAACCTTCGACCCCAACAACTCCACCATCGCAACCAGCAGATACAACGAATTTACGAACAAGCTCCGAAATACTCGCTGCAGTTCAAGACATTGTTCAATTTGACCCTGATGAAGCGGCAAAACTCTGCGTGCGTATAAATATTGCAAGAACGCGATCGCAATGTGTCACTGATGTTGCAATAGAGGCAGAAGATCATCGCTATTGTGATGTAATAACGCATGTCCCTGATAGGGATGATTGTTATCTTCAATTTGTGATTCAAGGAAAAGCAACAGACCAAACATGCGCAAATATAGTGGATGCGTCAAAACAAGCTCGTTGTGAGCAAGTTTATACTGCCTATAGGAGAATTTCCGAATTTCGATTACCTGAAACTCCTCAACCACCTGAAAATGATTCGACATCGCCCTCTTATGACTCTCAAGAATTTAGTTTCTCCAATGATTCACAAGCACAGGATGAACAACCTGTGAATCAAACACGAACAAGTGAAGGTACAGAGTAAATGTTTATTCGAATAAAAAAAGTTTCTGGAAAGACATATGCCTATCTGGTGCAAAATGTTTGGACAAGTGCGGGTACAAGACAAAAAGCAAAGGGGTATTTAGGAAGAGTCTATGTTTGCAATCCGGTTCTTATAGATGCAGTTGATTTTTCTTGTTTACAACCAGATAAGAATAGACAGAAACAAGCAATCGAACTTGTCATTGAAATATTTTTGGAAAAATTAGGATTTGTTAAAGAGAAAGCTTCATGGAAATTATCAATAGAAAAGAAAATAATAACTTATTCTGGAAAAAAATTATTTTGTGCAAAAAAACCTGTTGTATTACAAGTCGGTGAAGGATATTTTTGCACCTATACTATTCAAAAATTATTTTCGCTTTCTTCTGATCTAGAAAAAATAGAGCAATCACGCCAGAGAGCAAAATTGTTAGCCCTGCGTTTTGTTAATGCGGGAATTCAGCTTGATGCTCCCGTTTTTATACAATTGTATAAATTTATTTCTCAAAATGATTCTGGAGACGAGCAGTGAGTTTGCTAGCTAATAAACATAGTAATGCCTTGGCGCAAAATCAGAATTTCGCGAAGCTTTGCACCTGAGAAATTCGCAAAATGAACAGCTGTTTTGGATGCGCCGCATTACTATATACTTAAGCTATGAAATAAGTATCAATCACCTTTAAAAATAACCACATCTCACCATTTGTATGGCAAAACAAAAAATATTGATAACGAGTGCACTTCCTTATGTAAATAATGTGCCACATTTAGGTAATCTTATTTGTATTATTAGCGCTGATGTGTATGCGCGCTTTGAGCGATTACGTGAGAATGAGGTTCTATCGGTATTAGGAACGGATGAACATGGAACGACAACAGAAACAAAAGCCATTGAAGAAGGTGTGACTCCTCAAGAAATTTGTGATACGTATTTTGCTATTCATAAAGATGTTTACGATTGGTTTAACACCGATTTTGATTGTTTAGGAAGAACGTCTTCTCCAATTAATAAAGAAATTACAATAGACATTTTTACAAAATTGCAAAAAAACGGGTATATTTTCAAAAAGGAAATTACGCAGTTTTTTGATGAAAAAAAACAGACATTTCTTGCAGATCGTTTTATCAAAGGAATTTGTCCATATTGTGGTTTTGAAGATGCGCGTGGTGATCAGTGTGATTCGTGTGGTAAACTTCTTGATCCTGATCAACTCAAAAATCCCGTCTCATTATTGTCCGGGGAAAAACCAGTGGAAAAACAAACAGAGCATCTATACATTGATTTGCCTAAACTCAAACCGCAATTAGAGGCATTTATCAATAAAAACAAAAAAAGTTGGAGTGAAAATGCAGTTTCAATAACAGACCATTGGTTAAAAGATTTACAACCTCGGGCAATTACGCGCGACCTCAAATGGGGGATACCTGTTCCGGGTTTTGAGAAAAAAGTGTTTTATTCTTGGTTTGATGCGCCAATTGGCTATATTGGAATTACCGCACAACATAAAAACGATTGGAAATCGTGGTGGCAAAATGATGCTGTCAAGTTGGTGCAATTTATGGGAAAAGATAATACGCAATTTCATACGGTTTTATTTCCGGCATTTTTATTGGGGACAAAAGATCCGTATACTTTGGTAAATTCCCTTTCTGTGAATGAATATCTCAATTATGCGGATGGAAAATTCTCAAAATCACGAAAAACAGGTGTGTTTGGAGATTCAGCAAAGGAAACTGGAATTGTCGCAGATGCCTACAGGTATTACTTAACTGCCATTCGCCCAGAACAAGAAGACACTGTTTTTGATTGGGTTGATTTTGCACAAAAAGTCAATAAAGAACTCATTGATAATTTTTGTAATTTAGTGAATCGTGCCGTATCTTTTACCAAAAGAAATTTTGAGGGACGTTTGACAACAACAGAAGCATTTGATATTGATTATAAAAAAATCGAAATGCTTTATCAAACGCATAACCAAAAACAAGCTCTGAAAGAAATCATTCATTATTCAAAACAATTAAATCATTATTTTCAAGAAAATGAGCCGTGGAAACGTATCAAAACAGATGCGAACAAAGCGCATGTTGTTCTCTCAACAGTTTTGAATCGCATTTATGATTTGACGGTGATGATAAGTCCAATTGTACCAAAATTAGCACAAGAAATATTTGCACAATTACAAATAACGCAAGTTTCATGGACTAATTTAGGAACTGATATGCTCAAGCCAAGTCATACTGTTGGTGTGGCTTCACCCTTATTAGAAAAAGTCAGCGATGAGCGAGTATTAGAGTTAAAAGAACAATTCTCTGGTAAAAAAACATTTGCACTTGATTTACGCGTGGCAAAAGTCGAGTCTGTGAAAAAACATCCGAACGCAGATAAATTATATGTAATTACAGTCGTTGTTGGTGATCATCAAAGACAAATTGTTTCTGGTCTGGTGGATTATTATTCAATAGATGAGCTTGTTGGAAAATCAATCGTTTTGGTTGCAAATTTAGAACCTGCAACAATTCGTGGAGTGAAAAGTCAAGGGATGTTGCTTGCTGGTGAATATAAAGATGTTGTTAAAGTTTTAGAATGTGAACAAAAGTCAGGAACACAAGTGTTGCCACTGGGGTATATTAGCTCGAGTAAGATATTGCCATTTTCAGAATTTAAAAAAATCAAGATTGCATTGGAAGATAATCGAGCAAAATTCAACGGAAAACTCCTTTTGGCAAAAGAAAAGGAAGTGACTTGCGAGTTGGCACAGGGTCGAGTGAGCTAAGAGTGATTTTGGACATGGTTATTGAGAGTTTCGCGTGTATAATACTCCGGACTTTAGTCCGCAAACTCTCAATTCAAAAGTTCGCGATTAGGTGAGAAGCGTAATACCCCGTCCCTTTAGGGCGGGGATACCTAGAAAACGTCCTAGTTTTCTGGATTTGAAAAACTTGTGTTTTTCAATTAGCTTCGAGCAGCGAACTTTTGTTATTGGTAACTAATCTTTCGGTTTCATCCAATAATTGTTTTTTTAAAGAAGAGCACGCAGATTTGGCTCAAGAGTCCCGCTTTGAGAATCACACAAAATTTGGCTGCAAGAATCACCAAATTTTCTGACTTTACTGCAAGGTGCTCTTCTTTATTCTTCTTTGGATGGAGTTTAATCTTTCGAAATATTTAAAAGACATGAGTGTCTACACTTGGATATGAGTTGGAAACAAACTTTTTCTGGGGAAGATTTTCTTTGCTACGAGAACAGTAATCAGTCTGTAAATATGCGAATCGAGTCTCGAAAGACTGAGGATGGTTGGCTTATTTGTAAATCCTATATGAGTGATAATGGGCTTAATCATACTGATGAGTATATGGTTGCAACTGCTGATAAGATGCACCAAGTTGTGACGCTGCTCAAAGATGAAAAAACGCCGTCGCCAACACAGATTAAAAAATATATTCTTGAAAAGAGTAAAAAAGTAAGTGTAAAACTTGAACGAGAATTTAAAGAGTACAATGTTGAAAAATGGAATTTTTATGTGAATTCTCACTCAGTTCCAAACTTTGCAATTGTTCGTTGTTATGAAGATGTCACGATTGATTTGGTTCTTCACGAACGATATAAGCCGCAAGAGCAAGCAATCTTTAAAGAAATTACACATATGCTTGGCTTAGAAGATTTTGAAGATATGCTCACGATTAATTGCTATTATTTTACAAAAACACAATCACGAACAATTCCTTCAAAAGATGCTGATGAGATAAAATTAGAGTTTTTGTAGGGAACATTTTTAAATTACTGCAATTTTATAATTATATGCACAAAAAGGGGCAAACGGCTACGGAGTATCTAGTGATTACTGCAGTAGTTATCATTATTGCTGTGATCGTTATTAGTTCTTTAGGTGGTATTCCTAGTATTGGTGGGGGTGTTTCTGAGCAGGCTGCGCGTGCTGAGCTAGCATCGATGGATATTGGTGTTAC